>PXBM01000278.1 GCA_003566935.1 Syntrophomonadaceae bacterium
AAAAACTTCATGCTAGATTATGCCTTGACATACAGTTAGAAGAGGTTTATACTGGTGTTACTATATTTATATTACGTGTCACTACTTGGGTTTATCTTTTTCATCTGGACATTCGGGGCCTAATCTCCCCTGTCACCCTTGGAATCATATTTATAGAGCGGGCCATATCGGCCCGCTCCATTTTTTCGTAACACTTTATATTGTATTTTCACAACCGGTCTCCCGGTTAATTGAAATGCCTCAACTGTATAGTTTTTCAATTTCCTCAGCATAATTATCGATCACAACCCGCCGCTTCAACTTCATGGTCTGGGTCAGCATTTTATTTTCCACGGTAAAATCTTCCCTCAGGAACAGGTACTTTTCAGGAATTTCGTAACCGCCGAATGTGTCCCTAAGGTACATTTTTATCTTTTCGGTAAGATCTGCCTTGAATTTTTCATTTTTAAGCAGTCCATCAGGATCGGCAGAAACCCCCTGGACAGCAGCCCACCTTTTAGCCACTTCAAAATCAGGAAGAACCAGGCAGATATTATATGGCTTTCCATCTCCATAAACCATGGCATTGGCAACTTCGGGTATCAATTTTATCTCTTCTTCTATTACTGCAGGGAATACATATTTTCCATTGGTCAGCTTGTACTGCTCCTTGATCCTGCCGGTAATCCAGAGGAATCCATCCTCATCAAACCTGCCCCGGTCACCGGTGCGAAAACCACCGTCAGGCATGAGCACGGCAGCTGTTTCTTCAGGCTTATTATGATAACCCTTCATTACATTGGGACCATAAACGATAATTTCCCCGTCATCTGAGCCTTCCTCTGACACAGACTTATCGATTTCTACTCGCTGGCCGGGCAGCACTTTCCCAACACTGCCAATCCGCCAGGCCCCGGGACAGTTCATGGTAACTGCCGGCGCAGTCTCAGTTAAACCATAGCAGTCGTAAATAGGAATACCAATGTCATAAAAGAATTCGGCAATCTCCTTGTTCATAGCAGCACTGGCCGTGAGTGATCCTTCCACCCTGCCGCCCATGGCATCTCTCACCTTGGAGAAAACCAACTTGTCCAGCAGGGCATGCTTCAGGTTAACACCGGCGCTGGAGCGGCCCTCGTCTGCCATTTCTCTTTTTTGCTTCGCCGCTTCGCAGGCAGCATCAAATAACTTCTTTTTCATACCGCCGGCATCAGCCATTTTCATGTTGATTCCATCATAAATTTTATTAAACACACGCGGTACGGATATAACATAAGTAGGTTTAACTATAGTTAGGTCTTCCGCCAGAGTCGTCACGTCCCGCATGAAGCCCAGGGAACCGCCAATATTGATCCACCCGTTTAGCTCGGCACTGAAGGCATATGAGTGTGCCCAGGGCAGCATTGAAATACCTCTCTGGTTCTCATCGAGGTTCGGGAACAAACTGAGACCAGTCCGGGAACAATAAGTCAGGTTTCCGTGAGTTAGCAAAACCCCTTTTGGTTCAGCAGTGGTGCCCGAAGTGTAAATCAAAATAGCGATATCATCGTAATGTGGCAATTCCGGCTCAACCGGATTTGCTTCTCCCAGTTTCTCAAGTTCAGCCATGCTGTTTTCACCGCTGCCCTCAATCAGGTATATATTTTCCAGGGAGTCAATTTCGCTGGCAAAATTTTTGACCTCTTCATATATCTCTTTAGAAGAAACCAACAAAAACTTTACTGAGCTATCTTTAATAATGTACTTCCAGGTTTGCAGCAGTTCCTTTTCGTACATAGGAATGTAGCGTCCGTTACGCCCGTAGGTTGCATAAGAAAGCACTGCCCACTCCGGGCAGTTTGGCGCAATTATCCCAACAGCATCACCTTTACCGATACCCAGTTGGGCCAAACCTCCCCTGGCATTGGCAATCCGCCGCCCGATTTCCTCATACTTAATCGGGTTAAGCCCCCCCTGACCGTCATGCACCCAAAATAAAACATTACCGCCAAACTTTTTTTCACTTTCCTTCCACCATTCGACCAAGTTGTCCGGCTTTTCATAAGTCCACATCTTCTGCAATCACCTGTCCCTTTGTTTTTTTTAAAGCGGCTTAATACCAGATATTACAATAATCATAATCCGGCGAATAAAACTTCTTCAGCTAATTTTAAATAGTTCTCCATATTTGTCGACAATCCTGCAAGCTTGCATATTATCATTATTCTGACAAATGCTTCCCCGTTGACATTAGAGTTCTACAATACCTATAATTAGTTATGGTACAAGTTGAAGCGAACGAAGTTATGCTCATCAAACTGCAGTGATAGAATATAGCGGTAGCAGTAAATTATTCATCTGAGAGCAGGTGTCAACTTGAAAAAACAACAGATAGAGACCAGGAAAGCTGTCGGACAGCTAATCTGCCATGATATTACGAAAATTGAAAAGGGCGTTTTTAAAGGAGCAATCTTTAAAAGAGGGCACCGCATCAGGCAAGAAGATATAGATACACTTCTTGACCTTGGCAAAAACCATATTTTCACCCTGGAGCTCGAAGCAGATGAGTTGCACGAAGATGATGCCGGTTTGCGGCTGGCCAGGGCTTTAGCAGGGCCGGGTCTTGCTGTAGGCACCCCATCGGAAGGACGCATTGATCTCAGTGCCGTACATGGAGGCCTCTTAAAGGTGGACAGCACACGTCTTCTAAGGATTAACAGCATTCCAAACGTCGTGGCTGCAACCCTTCATAATAATACACCACTTGAAAAAGGTGAAAAAGTTGCCGGCGCAAAAGTTATCCCCCTGGCCGTTAAAGAAGAAACCGTTGCCGCTGTAGAAGAAGTCTGCGCTGAAAAGCCGCCCCTCATGGAGGTTAAACCCTACCGGGCCTTAAAAATTAGCGGAATTATTACCGGGAGGGAAGTTTTTGAAGGGCGCATAAAAGACGGTTTCGCCCCGGTGTTGGCTCAGAAAGCAGCCCATTTCGGCCAGGCTGAGCCGAAAATCAACTACTGCCCTGACGATATCAGCCAGATAATGAAACTCATACACGGCCAGACACAGGCGGGAAGCAACATGATCATAGTCACCGGGGGCATGTCGGTTGATCCCGACGACGTAACTCCCAGCGCTATTAAAAAAACCGGCGCAGATATAATAAAGTACGGCGCGCCCGCCCTGCCCGGAGCAATGTTCATGCTTGCCTACCTGGGACAGATTCCGTTAATCGGCTTGCCGGCCTGCGCGATGTACTACGAAAATACCATCCTTGATATCCTGCTGCCCCGCATACTGGCCGGTGAAACAATAACGGCAGAAGACATCGCTGCCCTCGGACACGGGGGCTTGTGCCAGCGCTGCGAAACCTGCACTTTTCCGAAGTGCTCATTCGGTAAAGGAAGCTGCATGAACTGTTCTTAAGGAGAAATTTACTTTATCATACCCACACAGCCCTGATAAGGGTTGGCAAGCATCGCCGATGTCTGTGGCGAAAAATAAACAGGTTTTGCAGTTACAATTAATTTTTTTATCAACCTAGAAAATCAAGCAAGGTTAGTTCTGGTGGGCCGGTTACTGCATCCTGTATCGATTCCCTGAATTCAAGATAATGCAGCAGCTTACGGTGTTCGTCAAGAGCTTCAGCGCTAGTATATTTTTCAAGTATGTACAGTTCTGAAGGTTTATCCTGCGCGATAAAAGGATCATAGAGCAGGCAATCCTTTTCCTTTTCTCGTACTGCCTCCGCCATTTTAACGGCTGCCACCTTAACCTGCTCCTCCATGCCTGGTTTTATCCTAATAACTGCTACCAAACCAATCATTTAAAAAACCTCCCTCAATTATTATTTAAGTACCCATAATATGATATCCACAATCCACGTAGTGTATAGCACCCGTTACTGCACGCGACATATCAGCAGCAAGATAAAGCGCGGTATCCGCAACATCATCTGCCGTTGCCAGGCGACGCAGCGGTGTTTTTTCTTCTATTCCATCCAGCAAACGGTTAAAATTTCTAACTCCCTTGGCTGAAAGGGTCTTGATTGGTCCGGCTGAAATTGCATTGACCCTGATTCCATGCGGACCCAGATCCGCTGCCAGGTAACGGACGCTTGCTTCCAGGGAAGCTTTGGCCACTCCCATAACATTATAATTTGGCACTACCCTCTGCGAGCCCTGGAAAGTCAGGGTAATTATACTGCTACCTTCTTCCATCAGGGGATATAGCCGCTGAGTTACAGCAACCAGTGAATAAGCGCTTACGTTGTGGGCCAGTAAAAAACCATCACGGCTTGTATCGGCAAAAAGGCCCGCCAGCTCTTCTTTGTTAGCGTAAGCTATGCTGTGAACCACACCATTTATACGGCCGCACCTGCTTTTAAGTTCTTCTGCCAGATTATCCAGCTCAGCATCTTCAGATACATCACAAGGCAGCAGTAGCGAACCCGACATATCTTCTTCCCCTACCAGCTTTTCCACTTTATCCTTAAACCGGCCATTCTGATAAGTAAAGACCAGCTCGGCCCCTGCATCGTGAAAAGCCCTGGCTATAGCCCAGGCAATACTGCGCTTGTTTGCTACACCCATGACAACAATTTTTTTACCACTAAGCATACTACTCTCCATTACAGTACAATCACCTCTCTCAAAATATCTGAGTTTATAAGAACTGCTTCATATTATAATTCGATAAACTGAAAATTATCAACATCAAATAAGCCGCGGTCGGTTATCTTAAGCGACGGTATCACCGGCAGGGCTAAAAATGCAAGGGTTAAAAAAGGCTGATCCAACCGTGTTCCCAGCTCTTTCGCCGCAAACAGAATTCTATCCATTTCCGCCGCAACCACGGCAGCAGGCTGATCCGACATCAGTCCAGCTACAGGGAGGGGCAGGGTCGCTTGAACCTGGCCCCTGCCATTTACAACAGTGAAACCACCATCAGCTCGGGCCAGTTCATTAACTGCAGCAGCCATTGCCTGTTCTTCCACTCCGGCAACCAGGATATTATGGGAATCATGCGCTACACTCGAAGCAAGTGCGCCCTCTTTAAGGCCCATCCCTTTCACCAGGGCAACGGCCATTCTCCCACTCGCCTTATGCCTCTCTATTACTGCAATTTTTATAATATCCTGATCAGGGTCCGCTTTTAGCTGATCATTTTCATCTGCGGTTACCTGAACCATTAACTTTTCAGTGACCAGCTGACCGGGAACCACTCCAATTACAGGCAGCTTATCTTTACCGGCAGACAGTTTAAAGTCATCGGATTTCAGGTTACGACCCAGGCTAACAGTACCCAAAGCTTTTTCTGGTAAGGTTGCTGCAGGAACATCTACCGTCAATTTGCCCGATTCAGCTACCACCCGGCCATTCTTTATAACCAGTTCTGCTTTGAAATTTTTTAAATCCTCAAAAACAACCAGGTCTGCCAGAAAACCAGGCGCCAGCAACCCACGATCAAATAACCTGTAGTGCTTTGCTGCATTTATTGTTGCTATCTTTAATAGCTGCAGGGGATCTGCCCCCAGTGATACCGCAGTTTTTAAAAGCTCGTTCAGGTGTCCCCTGTTTAGGAGTTCACCCGCTTCCCTGTCATCACTGCCAAACATAAAGGCATCAACAGTTTGACTGTTCACCAGGGGCAACAGTTCGGCCAGGCTCGAAGATGCTGAACCATGCCTGATAATAACCTTCATCCCGCTTCGTATTTTTTCTTCGGCTTCAGCAGCGGTAATACATTCATGATCGGTACTGATTCCGGCGCTCAAATAGGCCTGCAGATCTGTTCCGGTGAGGCCCGGGGCATGACCATCAACCACCTTATCCTTTTGATGAGCGGCAGCAACTTTGGCTAATACCTCTTGCTCCCCATTTATAATACCCGGATAATTCATCATTTCACCCAAACCGACTACCCGGGCATGATTTAAAAGCTCATCAACCTGATCTGCCGTCACTTCCCCGCCGCTGGTTTCTAAATCTGTCGCCGGTACACATGAAGGAGCAGTTGAGTAAAAATCGCAGGGCAGTCCCGGGGCTGCATCTAGCATCAGTTTAACTCCTTCTATGCCAAGAACGTTGGCTATTTCATGAGGGTCGTTGATCACGCAGGTCGTTCCGTGAACTACAAGCACCCGGGCCAGTTCAGGAGGAAACAGCAGGGTGCTTTCAATATGGAGATGAGCATCAATCAGGCCGGGGGCAGCATATCTTCCTTCAAGATCTATAACTTTCCGGGCAGAAACATATTCACTGCCGGCAGCTGCAATCATACTATCCTGTATTGCCAGGTTAGTTTCTATGATTTCGCTGTTAAGAACGTCTATGAGGCGGCAGTTTTTCAAAAGCAGATCTGCCGGGCGATCCTGCCTGGCCACTGCCAAAATCTTTTGCATTTTATCAGGGAAGCTTAAATGATCTCTAATCAATGGAAGCCCTCCTTTACGAAGCCTTAACTTAGTTGTTTTAATTAAGTTCTACTAAAGGAGCGGCACTTCCTTTATGAAAGTTGAAAGTTGGATTGTCTAACAATCACTACCTGACTATTGACACCATAACGCATATGTTGTTATAATATATGCAAAAGATCGCATGTGTAAACTAAGGAGGAAACATTTATAGAAAAGGAGGGAAAGCATGGAGGATTATTTAAAAACTATTAAGAGCCTGTCGGAAACAACAAGGATCAGGATTTTGGCTCTCCTGCACCAGGCCAGGGAAATTTGTGTTAGCGATCTAGTCGAAGCCCTGCAGGAAAATCAGTATAAAGTATCACGTCACCTAAAAGTTTTGCAGGATGCGGAACTTGTGGTGGGGTGCAGAAAAGGGCGCTGGATTTATTACCAGCTAAATGATAAACAGATTAATTTTAACAAAACCTTATTAAATACAGTCAGAGATATATCTTCCGATGTTATCAACGATGATTTAGAGCGGTTAAGGCAAATATTTGAGAATAAGTATGGTTGTAACAAGAATATGGTCAATTCAGGCTAGTAATGTTAATTGCTGCAATTAGCCTAACCTCATAACAAAACATTATAGAATAATAAGACCGTCTTCCACTGCTGAAAATGGAGAGCCGCAGGTAAGCTTGTCTGATTACAAGACATGAAGAAGGCATACCAAAACAGCTAAAGAGATAGGAGGAATAATTAATGATGCCTAAAAGCATGGATCTAGGAAAAAGGTTTTTCGGTGAAAAGATATTTGAAAAGGTAGTGAATTACTTGAAAAAAGACCCGGAAGCAAACATTTACCGGGCTGTTGAAATGGTGGAAAAGGCCCCTGTGGCCGAGCAACACAAAGAGTATGCACGGGACATTAAAAAAAGTATGGAAACAAATCCGGCCATCAGGCAGTATATCCACCGCATCCTGACCAAGCTGGATGAAAATGTGCAAAATCATTTCATGGTAAACTTTTTCGTTAATGCATCCCTGGTCGGACTACCCAGGCAGATGAAAACTGCTGAAGAGCTGGGCTGCAATGTTCCATATACCATTTTAATTGACCCGACGAGCAACTGTAACTTGCGCTGCACCGGCTGCTGGGCTGGAGAATACAACAAACATGACAGTCTCAGTTTTGAAGAAGTTGACCGAATCGTAACTGAGGCAAAAGACCTTGGCATTTACTTCATAGTTATGTCGGGCGGTGAGCCCTTTATGTGGCCTCACCTTGAAAAATTATGCCGGAAACACAGCGATGTTGCTTTCATGCTCTACACCAATGGAACATTAATTGACGAAGATACCGCAAAATGGATGAAAGAAGCGGGCAACATCAGCCCGGCAATCAGCATTGAGGGAGACCGTGAAACTACCGATCTGCGCCGTGGTGATGGAGTCTATGATGCTATCATGGAGAGTATGGACATCCTGAAAAACAACGGAGTAGCCTTTGGCTTCAGCGTAACAGCTACAAGTGAAAATTGTGAAAAAATATTTTCGGATCACTTCATTGACTTAATGATAGACAAGGGAGCAATTTACGGTTGGTCTTTCCATTACATCCCCATCGGCAGCGAACCTGACTTCACAAAAATGTTGAGTCCAACCCAGCGGGTTAAAATGGCAGAAAGGGTTCGCGAAATACGTGATACCAAGCCGATCATGGTAGCCGATTTTTGGAATGACGGCGAACTGACCGGCGGATGTATCGCCGGAGGCAGACGCTATTTCCATATTAATGCCCGTGGTGATGTAGAACCATGCGCTTTTGTTCATTTCGCAGCAGATACCATTAAAGGAAAATCACTTAAAGAAGTCCTGAAAAACCCATTTTTCTTGGAATACCGTAAACATCATCCATTCAGCGAAAATATGCTTAGACCCTGTCCGCTAATCGACAGGCCGGAAAGAATGCGCTCAATGGTTAGTGAGACGGAAGTATACCCAACCCATGAGGGTGCTGATGCAATCCTTTACGGCAGTAATGCCGAGCAAATTGACAGGATTGCGGAAACCTGGAAACATACCGCAGATGAGAAGTGGGCGGAATGGAACGAGCTTCAC
>PXBM01000152.1 GCA_003566935.1 Syntrophomonadaceae bacterium
AGGCTCCTGCCCAGAGCGACGGCACCCACTGCAGCTGGAAATCACCGGAAAGCAGGGCTGAGATAAAAGAGCCGATGATTATCCCGACCACCAACATCCACTGCCAGTCGATATTCAGCTTAATTTTTTTGTAGTAAAGCTTCCCTTCAACTTTCTTGCCAAAGATAACTCTTTCGATCATGCCGCTGGCTTTGGCAAATGGGGTTGAACAGGCAATCGGCTTTTTGGAGACTAGAAACGAGAACCAACTTAATATGCCGATACCGATACCGACCACATAAGGTGACCAGCGTACTTCAGTTAAAAAATCCATTAATATCCACCCCCATTTATGATTTAGAGAAATGTTTTTCAACTTCGCTGTAATCAGAGAAGAACCTGGAACCGTGAGGGTTAACGCAGACATGGCATTCACGGACATAGCCGGCGGCGCTGTAACCGGTCATTCCACCGGCCACGTTGATGATATCTTTGAAGCCGTGCTGTTTGAGAATACTCGACCCCAGGCTGGAACGGTTACCCGAGCTGCAGATAAGAACCGTTGTTTTATCCTGATCCAGTTCATTATAGCGGGTTCTCAGGTCTGCAACCGGTATATTTACAGAACCCTTGATGTGGCTGTCTTCATACTCCATGGAGGCGCGTACATCAAGTAAGACAAAGTTGTTATTGTCGTTAATCATATCGTGGAGTTCTTCGGCTGAGATTATGCCAATGTGACTGGTGCGGTAGCCTCTGGTAGCCCAGGCATTCATACCGCCATCTAAGTATCCGACAATTTTTTCCATCCCTACCCGGTGAGCCCAGGTGTTGGCTTCAAGCGCTTTCTTATAGTCATCTGCCACGAGCAGGATTTCTTTATCGGTGGGAACAACCCAGCCGGTGAAGGTGGGGAAGTTACCGTTGAGGTCAAGATGCCAGGCGCCGGCCAGGTGTTGACTGGCAAAGCCCTGGTAACAGCGAGAATCGATAACCGTTGTATTAGGGTTTTCCAGCTTTTCTTTAAATTGGGCCGGGCTCAGTTCTTCAATACGTGGCAAATCAGCAATCTTTACCGGTCCCTTTCGATTGATCTCACTGCAGCGGCTGAAATGGTCGGGTGCCGGCGGCATGTCGTGGGTAAGTGAATGTATAAACTCAGCCTTATCTTTGATTTGAAGGGCATCATTAAACCTGCGCTCATAACCGATCGTGCTCAGCCACTTTGCTCCCATCGCCCTGCCGCAGAGCGAACCGGCGCCGTGAGCCGGGTATACTTCAGCATAATCGGGCAGCTTCAAAAGTTTATTATGCAGGCTGTCGTAGAGTTTTTCGGCCAGTTCATCCGCCTTTCCGGGGAACAGATCAGGGCGTCCCACATCTCCAACAAAGAGGGTATCGCCGACGAAGACACCGATAGGACTATCAGCACGGGATTTGTCGATGATCACATAGCTCAAGTGTTCCGGGGTATGGCCCGGGGTTTCCAGCACGTTAAGAACCATATCTTCGATTTCAACGCTGTCACCATCTGACAGGGGAACGTGATCAAAGGTACACTCTGCTGATTTTGCAATGTAAATTTTTGCTCCTGTCTTTTGCGCCAGATCCATGTGCCCGGAGATAAAATCGGCATGCAGGTGTGTCTGCATAATGTGAGTAATATCCACCCCCAGGCTTCTGGCCTCGTTGATATAGATATCGACATCGCGCCGGGGATCAATTACGGCGCAGGTGTTCTCTCCGGCCAGGATATATGAACTGTGTGCAATCTTTTCGAGAAAAAAATGTTTCAGTAACATATTAAAAACCTCCTAATTAAATTGTGCATTCTTTCTTGATAATCCAAGGATTTCTTCATCCTCTAACTCCATCACGCCTGCAAATATTTCAAGATATTAACCGGAGCAATTTCCCCACCTCATCTCACAGCTTGATTTTTCTTGCTTAGAGGAAAACCATCGGGTATACTTCCTTCCTAATAGATTCCGGATATCAGTTCATATTTGAACTGTCCTGAATTTGCTTTTTGCTATTTTCATTCTCTGATGGTGACGCTAAAAACGTCATGTAAGTGCGCTAAACATAGTATCAAACAATATGCTAAGACAACTATTAGCAATTCCAGATATTTTGTAAACGCAAGTTAAAAAAATACTTTTAAAGGAAGAAAGTTAGTATGATTTTGATTAAAATTATGATTTATAAATGGCTGGCTTAGCTTATTACCCATATACCCAATATGGATGAACAGCTGCACCGCCTGCCTGAGCCCAAGGTTATGCCATATTATACATTCCATGTTATCATATAGGTACTTACATGGCGTGTAAGCCCTCCAAACGGTTAATGCTATAATATGTTTAAGGCTAACTTTTGTTAAGTCGAAAGACAGAATTAAATGCTGCTTTGCTCTTCAGTGCAGGAAAATATTGGCAGGCATGATGCCGATAGGAAACGGAGGAATTAAAATGCTTAAACTGCTGCGCCACCCAATAAAATTCCTGGACGGAATTGCCGACCGTATTGTTACAGTGCTCGGGGCGGTATCACTTTCCCAGTTCCCCCAGTTTTACGGCCAGTATATGCAGCGGCTGGGCGGGCACCTTGATGAAGCCAGGCGGGCTCTCGAACAATATATCCAGGCGGCCGGGAATCTTAACATGTCCCTTGAGGAATACATCACTGAACACCTGGAGTCGGAAAGTGATGTTTTCATCTCTACCGGAAAGGTAATTCAGGACCTGGCAAATAGGGTGGAAACCCTGGAGCAGTCTTACATCGCTTTGCAGGACGCCACAATTTATAATCGCTGGTTTGTTTTCATGAGAGAAGTTGACTGGTCCATCGCCGCAGGAACCTGGGATAATTTTATGCCAGGGGTCCCGACCACTGTGGAAGGACTGACCTATGCTGTGGCTGGTTTACTGATCGGATGGGGATTATATCTTCTTTTTAAAACAGCTATCACTATTCCGGTAAAAGCGGTAAATGCAAGAAGAAAGGGTTAAACCTACTACTTCATGAAATAAATACTATCTGGTCAAACCGTATAGCAGTTCAGCTTTAACAATTGCAGCAATCTTAATTTCACTTCCACTGTATATTATACCGATATGACCACTAAAGCTGACAGGAGCCTGCTGATGCTGATAAGTTTAGGGAAGTTCATAACAAGAATACCGGTTACATTTTAGACCACGGCGAGTATTTAGGTCTGGGCTGCAGAAAGCATGATCTGAAAACCTTCTGGATCAAGCAGAGAAAACAATTTAATAGCGCCATACTTCTGAAATAAGTTAATAAGTAAGTAGTCAGGCTTGAGGACACTTATTGAAATTTTGCAGGCAAGGTTTGATTGAAAACAACAAACTTTGCCTGCATGTAAAATAATTCATTTGTGGCATAAATGATCGCCTATCTTTTACTTAACATCTCCAGGAAGATCCGAAAACCTTCACTGACGATTCTTACGTAGCTGAGAATATCTTCCGTATTCTCCTGCACATTACTGGCAGTTTCGATCAGGCTTGTATTTACTATGTCTACGGAATAATCTACCTTTTCGCCAGTACTTTTCAGAGTTGAAGACAGGCTGTGAATATTGTCAATTGTTTCAGGTATCTGAACGTCAATAACTTCCTTGTTTTTATAAACAGAATTGCTGATTTCGTTGATGTTTTTCATGGAGTTCGTTGCGTTATTAATGATCTCCTGAATATTTTTTTCATTGTCATTGATGTGTTTATTTATAAAAAGCGCCACTTTGTTGATGCTGTTTAGGGTTATAATTAGATAGATACCGGCTACAAACAACACCAGCATCACAAGAAATATACCGAGTTCCTGCAGTGAAATGTACATTTATGATCACCCCTTCTTTACTTTCGTGTCTTTATCGATCTTTTCTTTAGATTCTTTCACTGCTTTCTTCATATCTTTTTTTGCTTCCTTCACCGCATCTTGAATTTCATCTTTACCGAGAACGACGGCTTCTTCGATAGCTTCTTTTTCTTGCATTTTCTCTTCGACCTTGTCGCTTACTTTATCACGCGCATCTTCAACTTTATCTTCCACTTTTTCCTTGATATTATGAAATTCCTCTTTACTTTTGTCTAATGCATTCTTCGCTTTTTCGCTAATCTCTTTCCTGGTTTCTTTCCCCGCCTTAGGTGCTAATAGAATTCCGGCTGTTAAACCTACTGCAGTCCCCACAGCCAAACCGGTAGCCACCTTTGCTACAGCCTCTTTTTTCTCCTGTTTTTTCTTTTCATCTTTAACTTTTTGCAAATAATCTTTTAACATAATCATTCTCCTCCTGTAAGCATTTTATTTGCCCTTAACAAAAATTAGTCAATTTGGGCACACAATGCTCGGCATGCTATCCATCTGCTTTTATGGTATCCGTAAGAGTGCTTATATTGCTATTAGCAATATCCCCATTATTCAGTAAGCAATTACATAATAACCGTTATCCACATTTAAAAGGATTTTTTTACAACAACCTTGAATTGCTTTTACAGCGCAACTAAATATTCTTAAAGGGATGATGTTCAATGACTTCCACAGTATATTATACCGACATGACCACTAAGGCTGACAGGAGCCTGCTGGAGAAAACCAGGGAAGCAGCAAAAAGGTCCAGCATCACTAATTATATAGAAAAGGATGACCTGGTCGCTATCAAGCTCCATTTTGGCGAACCGGGAAACCTTGCCTTTACCCCTCCTCCCCTGCTCAAAATTATTACAAATATGGTCAAAGAAAAGGGCGGAAAACCCTTTTTAACCGATGCCAACACCCTGTACAGAGGCAAAAGACGTAACGCTGTCGATCATATTGAAACGGCAATCAAGAACGGCTTCACCTATGAAACTGTCGGTGCTCCCGTTATTATTGCCGATGGTTTAATCGGGGCCGATTATGTTAATGTTGAGGTTGGTGGAAAGCACTTTGATACTGTAAAAATTAGCAGCGCCGTACACCAGGCTGACGCGATCATTGCAGTAAGTCACGTGAAAGGTCACGAACTGTTTGGCTTTGGCGGAGCACTAAAAAACTTAGGGATGGGCTGCGGCAGTCCCTCCGGTAAACAGACCATGCACTCCGACATGGTGCCTAAAGTAGACCCTGAAAAATGTATTGCCTGCGGAACCTGCATTAAATACTGCCCGGAGGATGCCATATCCAGGGTAGAGGATGACAAGGCTTTTATCGATGAAGAACTCTGCATCGGGTGCGGAGAATGCGTAGCTTTTTGTCCGGTTGAGGCCATTCCGATTAACTGGAAAACTGATGAGGCTACAATCCAGGAAAAGACCGCTGAATATGCTTGCGGGGTGGTCAAACCGAAGCAGGGCAAAACGGGCTTTATTAACTACGTTATGAATGTTACCCCGGATTGCGACTGTGCACCGTGGAATGATATCCCGATCGTTTCAAACCTTGGCATCCTTGCCTCTACGGATCCAATAGCTGTGGACCAGGCCTCTCTGGATATAATCAACCAGGCACCCGTGATCAGTAATTCAGTTTTAGGTAAAAAAAATGAACCTGCTGATGCTGATAAATTCAGGGCCGTGCATAAAAAGAATACCGGCTATATTTTAGACCACGGCGAATTTTTAGGTATGGGCAGCAGAAAACATGAGCTGAAAACTTTTTGGATGAAGCAGAGCAAAACGGTTGGATAGTAACTTGCTTCAGCAATATGTTAATAAGTAATTGGCAGGCTTGAAGACAAACTGCCAGAATGAATATGAGTGATCTATACCACCACATTTTCGATTACTTACTGTGTTTCTGCATGGTAGAATGGTTTATAAAACTAAAATGCCATCGAGGAGGAACGAAATTGCAGGAAAAAGTAGCTGTGTATAATCGTATCCGCAAAACTGGAATTATTGCTGTTATTAGAGCCAGCTCATCGGAAAATGCTCTGAAAATTACTGAAGCAGTAAAAGAAGGCGGAATAGATGTTATAGAGATTACATTAACTGTTCCTGGTGCAATAGATACTATCAAAACATTATCAAAAAGCTTTAATGAAGAGGAAATTCTCCTGGGAGCCGGGACTGTTCTGGATCCGGAATCTGCCAGACTGGCCATGCTGTCCGGGGCAAAATTCATAGTAAGCCCTTCCCTAAGCCTGGATGTTATAAAAACATGCAATCGTTACCAGGTATTAAATATGCCCGGATGTATGACAGTAACTGAAATGGTTGGCGCACTTGAAGCCGGTGCAGATATAATCAAACTTTTCCCGGGCAGTATTTTAGGACCAAAATCCGTGAAAGCTTTTAGAGGGCCCCTACCACAAGCACAGTTTATCCCAACGGGTGGTGTAAACCTGGAGAATGCATCAGAGTGGTTAGAAAATGGTTGTCTTGCCGTAGGGATAGGATCTGAATTAACTGCCGGTAGCGATAATGGCCTTTTTAGCGAAATAACCGAAAAGGCTCGTCAATTCAGAAATGTAGTTAAAAAGTTTCACATGCAGGATAGCTAATAAAAGCGTTATCGCTGAACTCTTCCTGATGCATCCCCTTTCATCAGCAGCTCAACTTCAGCTGATGTAATAAGGTTATAATCTCCTGGAATAGTATGCTTCAGACAGGATGAAGCAGCCGCAAATTCTATAGCATCTTTGTGCTTTTTATCACTGAGAAAACTATAAATCAGACCCGCTCCAAAAGAATCTCCTCCACCGACACGATCTACTATCGGGATAATATCGTATCTCTTTGAAATATAAAAATCAGTACCATCATATAAAAGACCGGACCAGCCGTTATGTGAAGCTGAAAAGCTTTCCCGCAGGGTTATGGCAACATATTTAAAGCCGAACTCTTTCTTTAATTTTTTCGCCACTTCTTTGTAGGATGAACCATCAACTTTGCCTTCTGAAATGTTTGCCGCCTCAGCTTCGATCCCAAAAACCTTTGCTGCGTCTTCTTCATTAGCAATACATAAATCCACATTTTCAACTAAAGCTGACATAATTTTTTTTGCTTTGTCAGTGGACCAAAGATTTTTACGGTAATTTAGATCCACGCTAACACTCACACCTGCCTTTTGTGCAGCCCAAACTGCCTCTCTAGTGATAGAAGCAGCATTTTCTCCAAGAGCCGGTGTTATACCTGTAAAGTGGAACCAAGAAGTATTATTAAATATCTTTTCCCAGTCAAAATCTGAAGGAACTGCTTCTGCTAGAGAAGAGTTTGCCCTGTCATAGATCACTTTTGAAGGCCGTTGTGCCGAACCGCTTTCGAGGTAATAGATGCCAAGCCTATTGCCACCTTTAGCAACATAGCTGGTATCAACTCCGTAACGTTGCAAACTGCCTATTGCTGCCATACCAATTAAACTGTCAGGAACCCTGGTGACATAGAAAGCATTCATATTAAATTGGGCCAGCGATACAGCAACATTTGCTTCACTACCGGCGTAGGTTACATCAAAAGCCTGGGCCTGCTGAATACGCTGATGCCCGGGGGTAGAAAGTCTGAGCATTATTTCTCCGAAAGTCACGACTTTTTTATTCATAAGATAGCTCCTTCCAAATGAAAAATAATAAATTCATTACGAGAACAAACTCCATGTCGCATCTCTACCGGCATGTTCTATGGTTAAAGTTGACAATGGAAAATCTGCTTTTGAATACGGATTATCGTAGCGGGGATAACCTCCGAGCTCTACTACTTTGCCCTGCTGTCTCAGCGGTCCCTGCCAGCCAAATTCAAGCAGCCCCTGCGATGGAGAATTGTAAGCAACATTCTGTCCGTTAAATTTTAGAGAAGCACCGGCAATCCTGTCAATGAAAATATTAAATTCTCCATCGACTTCTCTCCGTCCCATTTCGCAAATCCAGATATTCTTTAAGCCGCTGGCTATGATTTCACAGCCGGCATCATCACCCTCAGTCTGCCAATAATAGCTGTTTTGCGTGCGCAAGGCAATGTAGCCATCTCCCTTTCTGCCGAAAATCCATTCTTTTTCTTCAACTACTTCATCAAAGCGATCCCGGGGAAACCAGGCATGGGTGAAAAATAATTTATTTGTCATGTAAATGCCGGGCATGCGAGAAATTCTATAGACTGCAATCAAAACATTTTTAACCTGGGCTACCCTCGGCAGGGTCCCCGATCCAACCCAATAACCAGCCGAGCTCTCTTCCTTGCTTCCCGGATGAGTTGTGAAACAAACTGTACTGGGCGACAGGGTTGCCTGCCAGATATGCTGCTGATCGCCACCATAACCAGCCCGGTAATCCTGGGCAGCACTAAGCATATAATCGGGAGTGCGGTAAGTATAAAGATTAACCTCTTCCCTGGCATTCCTGGTGATATCTTTTTCGAAGAGGCGAGCAAAAAGACCCAGCAGGTTAAATGTGCGCAGGAAATCGATCAGTTTCTTTTTCGCTTTGAACATGTCAAAAAACTGGTTTTCCCACCAACAAAAAGCATCAAACATTCGCATGGTCAGGGCTATTGTTTTTGGGTGAGTGTAAGCTTCCAGGCTGAGAAAAACCATTCCGCTGTCCAGGTCTTTAAAGTTTAGCCCCCATTTTTCAGCCTCATCAATTCTAATGCCCATGCGCTGAAGATTGATCATTTCAGAGCGGTTTTGATCTCTGGCGACTTCATAGATTACCGGAGGCAAAGTATACTCAGGACTTAAGGCCAGGGTCACGGCGCTCATATTATCGCTTCCGGAAAAAATGCCCATCCCGAATAACAGCTTTGCCGTATCGATAGTAGATTCGACCAGAGCGTTTTTCTTCTCCTTTCCATAGCTTCTCCCGTGAGTTGAAGAGAAAGCACCATAAAAATTATTTAAGGCCAGGTCATAGAGAAGTAGGTCAAGAACCATTCTTGCTTTTGATGCTATTTCTTCATCGCGACAAAAATCAACGAGGTTTACCAGGGCGGTAATATCTTCATCATAGTAAATATGTGAAAGCCACTCGCTAAAACCGGTTTTATATCTCAATAAAAGCCATTGGAGTATGCGCGGTAGGGCATGGTTCATTTTTTCCCTTCCACTCATTTTAGAGTTGCTAAATACTTCATCGGGATAAAGCTGCCCGGCCAGGTATTCATTGGCTAAGAACATAATCTGGTGATTCTCCGTCCAGTAACACATAGAGTCAATACCCGGTTCATCCGGCCAGTATTTAAAACCAAGCACAGTTTTTTTAGCACCGGCAAGAAGCTCTTCGCTTATTAACTTACTATCAGGGAACTGGTATAGCAGGCGAATTATCCCAAGCAGAACAAAGTCCGAGCAATCAAAGCGTTTATCTATATATTCAATCGCTCCTTCAATTGCACCCTCATAAACCGGCCCATTATTTTTATAGAGTCTGGCCAATTCGTAATAATATCCCTTGATAGTCGGAGCAGCAGGGTTGCGCAGGCAGTGTTCCAGGAAAGCTTCTTTTCTTTTTTCATACTCCTCTTCAAAAGGAAATACCGTATATTCATCCGGACTAGGTTCTGCCGGATAACCAGGTGGAGGATTACCCTTTTGGATGACCCTAAAATCGGTTACGCTGGTTGTATGAAAAAAATCATGCTGGTAGACCTGCTCTTCATTTTCATTAGTTTGGCTGTCCATAGATCTAAATCGCTCCTTGCCTAAAATCTAAATTATTACGCTCCCCATGTTAATATCTTATGCTTTAGCCTTCTTTACTAGCCTTTAATCACTCTACGATTCTTTTCAAAATCCAGCTCTAATTCATGTTCGCCTAGGGAAATGGTAAAGACAGTCTGTCCAAAATCTGTTTGACAGTAAGGATTATTAAAGCGGGGGTAATTTCGCAAAGGAATCTCTTTCCCGTCTAATATAAAGGGCCCTTCCCAGCCAACCTGGTATAAGCCATTACCGGGAGATTCATAATTTACCTTCAACCCGTCTACCTCTACCAGGGCCCTGGCGATTGAATTGCTGAATTCCTCAAATGAACCGTCCACACTCTCTCGGCCTAAATGGCAGATCCATACATTTTGCCTTCCCAGAACAATTACTTCCTGGTCAGCATCAGGACCTTCCGTTTGCCATTCATAGGGCAAGTGTGAGTAAAGGGCCAGGTACCCTTTATTTCTGCGGCCCAGGATCCAGCTGCCTTCTCCAGTGGCAGGAAATTCTTTGATCTCATCAAAAGCCCACCTGGGAAAATAGGCATGGGTAAAAGCGAAAAGCCCGGTGTCTTCCGCTCCAATCCCCTCCAGTAAATTGGGAATGCGATCAATATTGTAAATACTGATAAGCACGTTGCGATGCTGGACTGTTCGGGGGAAACGACCTTGAGAAGCCCAGTACCCGGGACGTCCCGCTCGAAGAGAGCCGGGATTGGTTACAAACACTACTGCGTAAGGATCCAGGGTAGCCTGCCAAATGTGATGCTGGTATCCTTTCTCTCCCTTGCGGTAATCCTGGGCACAGGAGAGCATGTAGTCGGGGCTACGGTAAGTTACCTTGTTCACCTGTGATTTTACCATTCCATTGCTATCGGGACCCAACCATTCCACTCCCAGCCCCAGCAAACCCAACCTGGAGAGGGTTTGCCCCAGGTCGGCCAGGGGGGCAAAATCCGGATAGTGCCATAGGTCCCATTTATTGGCAGTATGCACTGTAAGATCTACTACTTTGGGATGGGTAAAAGCGTGCATAGCCCACCAGATAGGCACATCTTCTACATTATCAAAACTAAGGTTATATTTTTCGGCCTCTGCTTCATTGACATTAATCGAATGCCGCTCATAATTGGTCATCTCTTCGGGCAAATCCTGACCTATTTTTTCTAAGACAGGTGGCAGGTTATAGCGCTCACTAGTGGCAAAAGAAACACTGGCAATGTTATCAGTGGATTGAAAGCGGCCCAAGCCCCACAATAGGGCCTGGGTTGTAACCAGGTTATCCCCGGCAGCGCTCTTGATATGCCGCACAGAGGCCCTCCCGTGAGATGTTCCATAATGGCCATAGAATGAATCGGCTGCCATATCCAGCAGCATTATGTCCACCATAATTACAGCTTTTTGGGAAATCTCCTCGTCTTCCGCAAAGTCCACCAGGTTAAGTAAAGCCCCCATCATGTGGGCGTAATATGGGACAGAATCCCATTCGGCAAAGCCAGTTCGCGCGCGCCAGTTCATCCATCGTAGAATTTTGGCCCGGGCGTGCTCCATGCGCCACCGCCCAGACTGGTCATTGTTAGTAAATGTTTCGTCAGGAAAAAGTTGTCCGGCCAGGTACTCGGCAGTGTGAACCAGGATCTGGTGATTTTCCGTCCACAGCTCCATCTTGGAGTCGGTAGGATTAGGCTCATCCAGCCAGTACTTGAAATCCAGGAAAGTTTGCCTGATCGATTTTTTCTGGGCAGCAGTCAACAAATCGCCGTCGGCATGCTTGTAATATATACGTATTAAAGTCTGCATGCTGAAATCCGAGGTGTCTTCCCTGGAATTAACCTTGTCCAGCTCTTGCTGCAGCTTTGCCTGGGTCAAAGAAGATCCCAGTTCCATGCGGCAAAGATCCGCCCGCAAACCATCTACCTCTGCAGGCTCTTCTGCCACCCATTCCAGGTATGCCTGCCGTCTTTCTTCAAGAGATGGCTTTAAGGGTGTACGGTAAAAGGGAGGATCGCCGGGCGAAGGGCGCGAAGGGACAGGATCGCCTTCCCGAAAAGCGGGCCATTCCGGGCTTACCGCCCTTATTTCCCTGGCAATAATTCCACCTGCCACCCCGGCAGCAGCCAACCCGCCGCAACCAATGAGAAAAGATCGGCGGGTAATGCCGCTTTCACTTTTAAAGACAGCA
The DNA here is from genome assembly GCA_003566935.1 of Syntrophomonadaceae bacterium. Taxonomy (GTDB): domain Bacteria; phylum Bacillota; class Dethiobacteria; order DTU022; family DTU022; genus T3SED10-7. The sequence goes on from PXBM01000152.1 coordinate 11,803, forward strand.
CCTTGTAGATTGCCCCCGGCAGGGTTTTTGTCAGTACTCATCGCTGTCACTCCTCACTTATTTCTCCTTTAAAATTAGAGGCTGCTTAAGAAACCATAGCCTCAATTTTTTTCATAAAGGAAGCAATATCTTTACCGTATTCAGGAGAACCGTCCACGGTCAGGTAACCCAGTTTCATTGCTTCAACATTATCGATTTGCCCGGTTAGAACCTGGAAAGCCCCTTCATTACCGGAAAAAAGCATGTGCACAAATGGTTTACGCCTAGTGTATAAACCTTTGCCCGCCTTGGTGCGACCTTTTTTTATACGCAAGTAAGCTGCAGGACCATCAGGCGCTACCGACCACTGGAAAATACGATCAGGCATGGGACCGGTAAATATTTTCATCTCTTCGTCTCCGGCTTTATTTAGCTGAGATAGGGCTACCGAGATAAAGTAGAGCAGCATTTTTACTTTCAATGCTCTCTTTTGCGGATCTTTTGGTTTTTTTGAAGGCAGTAAAAGGGTCAGCCCGAGCATCAGGGGCAGGAATCCCGCCAGGGTGGTGAAATTTTTCAGCGCCCCCCTGATTTTTGGCAGGGCAATTTTCCCGGTCATCAGGGCATTAAATGAGGCGGCATTTTTGAAGCAGAAGTCTATATCGGGATTATCGTGCCTGCCGCTGATATATTCAACCTTCCCATCATTAATGAATATATGGCAGGCCAGATCCGGATCATTTTCCACCTGGAACTGGACAATTCTCTTCCAGCCCTTATATTTCTCAGCTAATTTCGGATTTTCTTCCACCAGGACCCTGGTCAGGGGGAGAGCTGCATTCATCAGTAACCTGGCTACAAGCTTTTCTTTATCAGCCATAAACAGCTAACCTCCTCTTTTTTATAGTTCATCTTCCCAGTCATCATCTTCTTCAACTTCTTTACCCAGCATCTCCGCCACCGCTTCGGTAATCCCTTCTGCATCAATCTTGTAAAGATTATAGAGGTCATCCGTTTGGCCTACAATGGCAAAAACATCAGGAATACCCAACCTTTTTAACCGACACGATTTACCCTCCTCGGTAATTACCTCGGCCACAGCACTGCCAAGGCCTCCTATAACGCTATGGTTTTCTACAGTAATAATTTTTCGCGTGTCGTTAACCGCTTCAATAATCGCTTCACGGTCAATTGGTTTGATGGTATGCATGTTGAGCACCCGCACCTCAATGCCCTGGCTTTCTTTCAGTTCTTTAGCCGCCTCCAAAGCTTGCAGCACGCAGGGGCCGCAGGCTATAACAGTTATATCACTGCCCTCGTGCATGGTTACAGCTTTGCCTATTTCAAAATCATAATTTTCTTTTTCATAAACAGTTTGCTCAAAACCACGGCCAATACGCATGTAGAGGGGGCCGGGACGGTCCAGCGAAGCACGTACAGCATTGGCCGTTTCTATACCATCGGCCGGCACCACAACTGTCATATTGGCAAATGAACGCATCACTGCCAGATCTTCGGTGCAGTGATGAGTAGATCCGGCAGTTCCGAAAGATAGTCCCGAGTGTGTGGCAATGATTTTGCAATCAAGGTTCTGGTAACAGATGTCCGTACGAACTTGTTCACCAGCCCGCAGTGAAGCAAAGACAGCGAAGGTAGAAACAAAGGGTACGTACCCGGCCAGGGCTAACCCGGCTGCGATACCAAAGAGGTTTTGTTCGGCAATGCCCACATTAAAAAACCTTTCGGGATGCTTTTCTCCAAACTTGCCAATCTTAGTCGATTTAGCCAGGTCGGCCGTTAATGCGACTAGATCTTTTCTTTCTTCACCCAGCTGGGCCAGTACATGCCCATAAATTTCCGCCGGAGTCATATGGTCTGTATCATACACGCTATATGTGAGGCCTGATTCTTCACTCATCATAATCCTCCTTTCTTTATTCCTTAAATTTTGTTATACATGCGGTCAATCGATTTCAGGGCATCTTCGGCCATACTGGTATCAAGTCCACCGTAATGCCATTCCGGTTTATCTTCCATGTAATCTACACCTTTACCCTTAACAGTGTGACAAATTATTACAGTTGGCTTATCATCAAGCTGTTGTGCCTTTTCTATCTTTTCACCAAGTGCTTTGAAATCGTGACCGTCACATTCAAGTACATTCCAACCGAATGCGGTCCACTTTTCCCCGATCGGTTCCAGCGACATCACATCTTCGGTGCATCCGTCAATGCAGTGCATGTTGCGATCAACAAAGCCGGTCAGGTTATTCAACTTATAATGGGCGGCAGCCATCGCCCCTTCCCAGATACTTCCTTCGGCCAGCTCGCCATCACCCATGATACAGTAAGTGCGCCAGTCCTTATTCTTTAATCTGGCACCCAGAGCCAGTCCGACGGCAATCGGCAACCCATGACCCAGGGAACCAGTTGATGCATCAAGGCCTTTTACCTTCAGACGGTCCAGGTGCATGCCAAAAAGCGAGCCAGTGTGGTTAAATGTTTTCAGCAGCTCTGAGGAGAAAAACCCTTTTTCGGCCAGAACCGGGGCCAGGCCAACACCGCCATGTCCCTTGCTAAGCACCATTCGGTCACGATCTTCCCATTGTGGGTTCTCCGGGTCAACCTTCATGTAGTGGAAGTAGAGAGCTACCAGGATTTCAACCTGGCTCAGTCCGCCGCCGATATGACCGCCACCCGCCCACTGGGTGGTTTGGACTACACTACGCCTGATTTTCCAGGCTATTTCGTTCAATGTGCCAATTTCTTTTTCAGACAGGGCCATTTATCATACCTCCCATAAATAATGTAGAAATTAACTATCTATATTAAACTGCCAGGCAAGGCGATTTACCGTCCAGCGCACTCTTGACGGCTTTCATCGCCTCCTCGGCATGATTAAGCGTTTCCTTGATATCTATTTCATCGTGGGCTACCGACAGAAACCAGTTGTGGTGGGGATGAAAGAAAGAACCCCTTTTAGTTACCTCCGAGCAGAAAAGCTGATTAAGGTAAAGGCTGGGATCATCACAGAAATGAATGAAAGGTATGGCTGGTGGCCCCGAAGGATTGATCTCCAGTCCGTGACGCTGCCCAATTTCCACCAGTCCGTCGATTAGTAGTTGTCCGCTTTTTTCCATCTTTTTAACCGCCTCAGTATTTTCTAACTCCTCAAGGGTAGCCAGAGCTGCAGCCATAGGCACAGCCGACATCCAGAAGGATCCTGTAAAGAAAACCTTCGATGCAGCGGTCATCAGTTCTTTTTTGCCAACACAGGCCGAGATAGGGTATCCGTTACCCACGGCCTTGCTGAAGCAAATCAGGTCCGGCTTAAAACCGAAATATTCATTTGAACCGCCCAGGTTTAAACGGAAACCGGCCCGCACATCATCAAGGATCAAGACTATTTCTTCCTCGCGACAAATCTTTTCTACCCCTGTCCAGTAACCTTCAGCCGGTAGCTCCTGCCTGCCGAAAGTAATGTGATGGTACGGCATAGCAATAAAAGCAGCTATTTCTCCGCGATTTTCCTTTGCCATCTGCCGAAAACCATCAAGGTCGTTCCATTCTACCTGAAGGGTATTCTGACGATCTTCAGCAGTAACACCACCGTGTCCATAACTGGTACACCACGGCGCCACCCCGTGATAGTGGCCGCGAACAGTTATTACTTTTTTTCGGTTTGTATGAGCCCTTGCGGCCAGGGTAGCATAAGTAGTCATATCGCCTCCATTTTTGGCGAAAAAAGCCCAGTCAGCAATGGGTACCATGTCTACCAGCTTTTCTGCCAGCTCAACCATAACCGGTCCCGGATGATTTGTAGTATCAGCCATTTTTCGCTGGGCTTCCGCTGCCCCGTCTATCACAGGGTTTCCATAACCCAAGACCATCGGTCCGTAAGCACACATATAATCGATGAACTCATTTCCATCAATATCCTTATAGCGGCAGCCATTTGCCTCCGCCGTGTAATAAGGATATTCACCCGGCACCATCGCCGTAGGTGACATGTGGCCGTATATTCCGCCTGGTATCAACGTGGCCGCTTTTTCAAACAGCTCCATACTTTTATTATAAGTGTAAGTTTTTCTACCATTCTCTTTCACAATATATACCTCCCTCCAAACCATTCTTAAATTCTTCAACCCAATTGCTGCAACCTTAAATTAACAAATCAGAATTAGAACATCGTTGTAATAATATGTTTATGGCAGCCCATTTTTATTACATCTCTAACCCGACAGGTAAAGGGACAAACGGTCCAGGATAGGATTTATACCATCGATCAGCGGTATAAGCCCGCGAATCTTCACTTTTTTACTGCCAATAGCTGCAAACTGGTCCATTTCGCCCTGCAGCATAATCCAGGCTGACTGAAGATCTTCAAACTCAAGGTAAGCACATGGTTCTACTGCCCTCCCCTTACCGGGATTAAATAAACCATTTTCCACTTCCAGATGAACGGCAGGTCCATCTTTAACCCTGATTTCCACTATGCCCCGGGGTAGATTTCTGGCCAGGGGGATCATATCAGGGTCTTCTTCACCTATGACCTTTACCCCGTAAACCATGGCATACAGGGTCAGCCTTACACAGTTGGAAAAGGCTTCGGGATCACTTAAAAGGTCTTCATCCGGCTCCAGGTAATACTCTATTTTTTTTAAGAGCGAATCAACTTTTAACAGCTCTTTTAGACGAAACAGACCATAAAGGTTCGGACGAGGGCTTTTATCAGATTTTCCCTGGAAAACAGCATTAAGCGTTGCTGCATTGCTGAAAGTAAGCACCGCTGCAGGACCTGGAGATCTCGCCCGCCATGCTTCGACCGTACCTTCTTTAAACAAAAGGCTTGAAGCATGCAGACCGCCTGGTAGTTGAAACTGCAGGTTAAAATTCCAATCCTTTATAATGTCTCTAACCTCTTCATCAATTTCAGCAATATCCTCTAAAAGAGGAACAACAGCTTTGAGATAAATAGCAGCCAGTACACTTTCACTTAATACCATTCCTTTTTCACCCCATTTTCTATCTTGAAGAAAATACAAACAACTCTTTATGACAATTCGCTCAAAACAACTTGCTGAAGAAAGATATAAACAAGCAAATGAAAAATAATTTTATTTAGCACAACCATTTTTACTGTTTCATCATAAGGCTGCTGCAATGTGTCAATAAATTGATGATCAGCTCAATGTGCCATGATAATAAATTGGATTAACGCTCCCAGCTATTTTTTATAGTCACGCCCAGGTTCTCAAGTTCACCTATAAACTGGTCCGGGTTGTCGATTAACCTTTCTGCAGCGTATATACCGCCTGGTTTCTGATTCCATTTTCCCTCGGCAAGCCATTTAGCTGCCAAATAACAGGGAAGAGAAGTGATATCGGCAATGTGCCCCACATAGCAAAAGCTTACTTGTTCGTTTTGCCCTGAACTATTTTGTCCGCTAACATCAACCCTTCCAACAGATTTGTTGTTACCTGAAGAAGCAAACCAGCTTTCAATACGGTGAAAAAATCGAGCAGCAGCAAGCCGCTTTTTATGATTCGAAGTAAGACCCAGGGCTGCCAGTAATTTTAAAAGGGTTACTATGTATGGGGGCTTTACGCCACCATGCAGGGTAACTTCTGTTAACCCGGGCAGATTGCGGGGCAGAGAAACAGATTCGGCATGCCCGGTATAATAGACCGGATTTAGGCCAATTGGATCCGGAAAATGGACATTTTTTTTACCAGTCCCGGTTTTTACGCTAACCTCGTTACCATTCAGCCATTGCAGGGTAGTGCCGGTAAATATATGAAAAAGATGGGCCAGGTTTGAAGGGCCTACGGGCTCATCAGATCCTGCACACCAGTGGACATTTATTTTTTCCGGCTTATCTAGAGCAAGGTAGCCTTTTTTTGCTAAAACCTGGGTTAAGCCTGGCGAATTTCCGAACCCGGTTAAAATTTTTATGCCTTTTGTGCAGGCCTCCTCCTCGAATTTCAGGATCTCAAGGTACGCATCATAGTCATCGCTGATAGAAATATAGTCCCTCCCGGCTTCAAGAGCAGCTTTAACCATTATTTTTTCATAATAGTAGAATGGGCCAATATAGCCGATTGAAAAATCATGTTCTTGCATAAGGCATACCAAAAGCGAAAAATCATTAGCATTTACATAAGCTGATTTAAACTTTCGTTTCTTCCCTGCAATTTCTTCCGCTTTTTCCTTGTTTAAATCTGCTACCGTCACTTCTGTAAAGGCGCTGTCGTCAGCAAGTTTGGATATAAGAGGTCCAGCCATATCTGCACAACCACCGAGCAGTAATACTTTCATAAAGGCCATCTCCTAACTTTTGCATCAAGGAAACCATCTCCCTGACACTCTTGATCTGCTATTCCGCATCCAGCCGCTCGCTGGCTTGAATGTTTAGAGGACCTACTTCCCTGGTTTGCAGAACAATAGTTATTTCATAATTACCCGGATCAGGGGCCGCTTCAGGGACATGGATGACTGCCTTTTCTTTTAGCCCGAAATGAAGGGCATTGTCATTGCTTAAATCTTTACCGGGAATGGTTTTGTCGGATAGTCTTATAATTACATTTTCCGTATAATCTTTATCGTTTAAAATAAGGCTGTTTATACCGACCAGGTGAGCAGGAGCTACCGGGTTGATCAGGGTAAAAGCTAATCCGCCTTCCAGGAAGGTTAGGGAGCCCTTTACAAAAATCTTTTTCAACATAAAGGGTGGTATTTGCATCAGGTTTCATCCTTTCTTTTATCTACTTAATCGAATTGTAACCTCATAATACTTTTCTTCTCCGCTTTTTAACTCAAGACTACTGCACCAGGCAATCTTTTGGTGATAACCTTTACCTGTTGAAGAAGGTTCCATAACTTCCCATTTGCCATCACCCAGGGTCGTTTGGACTACTTTGAAAAATAATGAACCCTTAGGTGTAAAATAGTTAAACCCATTTTCATTAAGCTCATAACTATAACCTTTATCACAACGTAATGAAAGCCCTGGCGCTCCTACAAGACGGCCTTTGAAAGCATCATTAGCATATAAAGTGGTTCTAATCCTTAATAGTTCGGCTTCCATGATATAGGTTTGCTTAAAACGCAACCCGCTATAGGAGATTTCAATTTCAGGATGACCTTCTTTATCTTTTCTTATTTTTCCGCGGTTTATAGGAACCTCAATAGTAGAGTCGGGTAACTCAAGATCCGGAAGATCTGAAGTAGACCATTCACCTTCTCGCAGAGATTGTTCAAGAACAGGCAGCATGGTTTGACAACCCTGCAATCCAAGCATGGCAAGACCGGCTACTCCTGTATTATGAACCCCGGAATGAGGATAAGGTGATATATCACTGCCTGAGAAAATAACATAATAAAAATGTTCATTGCTCTGTGCAGCAAGCCGGGAACCTGGATAAATAAGTAAGTTTTCTTTTTCAAGCTCCAGCGGTTCTTCCTGCCAGTTATCGGGAACCAGGTTCAGGCTTCGTATTAAAAAGTAAGCATTGGTGCCGTTGTAAGGAGTCTGGCAATGGCTCCAACCAATTAATTCTTCCGGGTAACTGTTAAGTCCAACAGGATAATTACCCTCACTCAACTTGAAAGGCCTGATATAATCCAGGACTAACCGGACAGCACGGTAAAATCGAGGTGCAAGATCGTCCCTATGAGAAGCAACTTTCAAGTATACATAAATCGATGATACTAAGTGGTATATATTGTTAGCCGATCTGCCAAGGTAAGATACTTCACCACCCGGTGTAGTCATTGAAAGGCTAAACAAAGCACCCTTCTCAAGCATTAACCATACTTCTTCCAGTGGAAGATAATCATAACCGCGAGCCAACCACGAAAGCGCATAAAGGTGATAAGTAAGGTCGTGGGCATCGTTGTAACCGCCAAAAGAGATTTCTGAGTAGTTGTTGTCCTGGATTAAACCATCGACAGTCTGGTCCTGTTTCAGCCGGCTGAGAAGTGAATGAGGGTCATAACTGCTCTTTACGCCCTGAATTTTTTCCAGGTAATAGTTAAGCAGTGACCACCAATGATAGCGCAGGGCGTAAACATTAGTGGGGGAGTACTCCTCATTAGTAATCATTTCATCATATAAAGATCGCCAGCGTACAATATCCACATCTTCAGATTTTCCAACCATAAATTCTTCCACTGTCTCAATATAGGCCGGATTTTTAAAATCACAGTGGGGCATCCCGTCTAAGTATGTCGCTTCATAGCGAGGGTATATCCGCGTGATAAAGTCAAGAGCAGCCTTAGCGGCCTCCAGGTAATGGTCGCCGTAACCGTTAGCTGCCATCCAACCGAAAGCATAGGCTGAATACGCATCAGCATAATAAGTTCCTGCTACCTGCGGTTCAAAAAGAAAGGCTTCCATATTAACCAGTTCATCGAAAATACCACCACTGTCATAGGCAATCAGCTTTAACTCATTATTATTTTCACCGCAAAATCCACTGAATTGATATGTAATACCACCTTCACCATTAGCAGGGTTTTTTATCTTGTGACCGGGATAAAGCCGGAAAAACTGACCTTCTTTAACCTGCAAGAAACTGTTCTCTCCTTCTTCGGTATTTACCAGAAGTATGTCACCCTCCCGCTTTGCTATAAAAGCATATGGACCCGGATCTTTACGAATAAAGTGGTATTGCAAACTGGCTTGTTCTCCGTTTTTCAGAGAACAGGAAATATCTTCTGCAATGACCTGGTAATTATAGAGATATTCATTCATACTCCATATCTCTTCTTTTATTATCCTGCTTATATCATTCACAGGTTAACCTCCTTCCCTTTTATTTTTACTTCTTGACCTCTGTGTAGTGAGAAGTTCTACCGATTTTTCTGTGATTTTTCTTCCTGCATCTTTCGAAAGACGACTGGTGTATACAGTGCGGTGCGTTTCATACCCGCCCCGATTGAAGGCCTCTTCAGTGGGAACATATCCGCAGTAGCCATTTGTCAACTCAAAAATCAGCGTAGCAGGGAAAGGGGATTTTTGCCTAACTTCCAGACCGAACTCACAAAATAGCTCTGCCGGATTTGTTACTATTGCTATATTGCCTATCTTTATAAAGTCAATTTCGACCACGCAGCTTTGTAGCCCCATCTTTTCCAAGGCACCTTTTTCCGGATCATACCGCAGTCTCGCATATTCCAGTTCCCAGGGGCCTTCACCTCTACAGCCATCTTCGCAAAAATTTGACTCGCTTAGTGGGCGATCTTCAATTATTAATATTTCACTTTCATGTTCAAGGCAGGGATTGTCATGCACCGTTAATTTTTTAAGAACAGATATGATTTTTTCTGCATAAAAACTGCTGATTTCTGCGGCAACTTTTTCCTGGCTGGGGCAGGGTTTTCCTAACTCCGGCCTGGGTAGCAGATTGCCTGATGGGGCGGGGATAACTGCAGCTGACTGCAGGGAAGGAAAAGCCTCTCTTAAACGGCTGCTGATTATACCATATATATCGCTGTGGTAAAAACCGCCACCAAAGCTATCGCAACAGTTATTATGAAAAGCCGGGTTTACAATAAGAGCCACATAGTTATTTTCCAGGTCTTTGAATGCAAGCAAGCCTACAGTTTCGTCAATCGGGCCTTCAGCAGGAAGGTTATCAGACCACTGCTCAAAAGAATCAACTATTCGAATCGTCCCGTCAGATTTCAACCTCCTCCTGTTCCCAATTCTTCCTGGCACCTTGATTTCTATTGCACCAACTTCTGCCGGCTGTCTTTTTTTACGGGCGTCTTCAACACCTTCAATAATTCTTGATATCAACATTTCCAGATAGAGAGGGTCAGGGGTTCCACCCGTTATAAAAGTAGGGCAGACCGTGGGAGCATTATGAGTATGGGTTGCCGAAACAATAACTCTGTCAGGTTTTATTCCCAACCGATATCGGCATTGATCCCTGATGCGAAGAACCAGGGATCGATCAATAAAACTTAAATCAGCACTAATAAAAATAACTTCCTCACCACCGCGGCAGCAATAGATTATGCTGGCATGAAGAGCTGTCTCTTCAGGACCTGGTTCATATTCAGTGTTGTTGTAATTAACCATTGCTGCGCTGGGTGTAATATCTACATTAGCTGCACCAATCATGAACATGTCCATTTCTTTCATCCTTTTATGATTATCTATTTATTCAAACTGCTTCACCGGTTCCCGTGGTTCCAATTCCGCCTGCCCCGATATCTCTTTTATGACAATGTAGCGCTGCCATTGGGGATCCCGCCGTGGTAAGGGGGTATTGTCAGTCGGGCAGGTAAAGCGCAGGTGGGGACCCCTGCTTTCATCCCTCAACTGGGCAGACCTGAGCACTACTTCAGCCAGTGTGGTCATGGCAGGCAACTCCACGGCCTGAACCAGTCCTGAAGAATCCATTTCGAATGGCATTTGCCTCAGCTCTTCCAGGAGAACCAGTCCTTCCTTAAGCCCTTCGGCAGTCCGGACCACTCCGGCACAGCTGCTCATTATTTTCTGCAGCCGGGAGAGATATTCGCTGGCAGTAAGGCCTCTTGACTTATAAAGATCGTCAACCTTCTCAAGAATAATGTCCACTTCACTTTTTGAAATAGCCCTTGCTTCGGTCTGCTTTGCCCTTAAAGCAGCCTGGGCCCCGGTTATTTTACCGAACACCTGGCCATCAAGAAGGGCATTTCCGCCTGGCCGGTTGGCCCCATGCTGCCCTCCGGCGCACTCGCCTACAGCGTATAAACCTCTTACCGCAGTTTCTCCCCGGTCGTTAATCTTAATCCCACCCTGGAAGTGCTGTGCACAGACAGCCACTTCTACCATTTCGCCACTGGTTATATCTATTCCGTGCTTTTCAAGCCACGAAACAGAATCGGGATTAATCTCCTGCAGGCGTTTTAGCGGGCTTTCCTCACGTTCCTGCAAACTAATTTCATTTTTTATCTCTCCCCTGTATCGTTCTTTAAGTGCACTCTCTACTTGCTGGTATGTAAACCCTCTCGGGTTTTTGGAATAATCGAGATAAACCTTTCTGCCGTTTTTCCGTTCTTTATAAACAGCAATATCTATAATGCGGGTATCGTGTTCGTAGCTAACTGGCCAGGTAGCGCCCTTGCGGAAAATGAGGCCTGGTAAATCTGAAGGGTCTATCCCTTCAGGTAAGTAGTCACTGATAAATTCCCGGCCTTGATCATTAACAAATCTCGGGAAGGCCCGCATCATGCTGCCAGAGCAATTTAACCTGGTTTTCACAGAAGCTATCCCAAACTGAATAAACTCCATATTTACAAGTTCCGCACCGGCCCTGTAAGCTAGAATTGCGCCACTGCCGCTATTGCCTCTGGGGAATACATTGTCTGCATAAATAAGTCCTCCGCCACCACTGGCCATAATTACGGATGAAGCGTTAACCACCAAAAGTTCTTCCCCCTGGCGACTTTCAAGCAGGCCAATTGCTCCCCTGATGCCTTCATTGTCTGAAATCAGCTCAATGATTGAGCAGTTTTCAAGTAACCCTATATTGTTTCTTTTAAACTCTTCAACCAGGGCTTGTTCTATATGCACAGCTGTGTATGGGCCTGTGTAGCAGGCCCTGGCATAGTGAGATCCATCTGTTACAAACTGATCTGTTTTTCCATCACATGTAACAAAAGGAACACCCAGTTTTAGCAAATATTCAAAAGCCTCACAGGCATTGGCTGCCAGAATAGCCGCCAGGTTTGCATCTGATACACGGCCCCCTATTTCGTAAATATCCCTGGCATGGTAAAACCATGAATCTTCACAAAGAGGTTCAGTATGCGGCAGGGTAGCATGAAAAGCCATCCGATCCGAACAGGCAAGGGCAGTCACCCCGCTCTGGCCAAGCTTTCCTTTTGTCGCCAGGTATATAGAAGTTTGATCATCCTGTCCACGTGCCGCCAGGGCAGCCCGAATACCACCGCCACCACCTCCGACAACGAGGATATCACATGTGATTTCATGAATATTTAACTTCATTTTTTAATCCTCCATCTTAATAACTGCTTTAAGGGCCTCTTTTTCTTCCATAGCTTTGAGAGCAGCTGTAGCATTTTCAAGTTTGAAGCGATGACTGATCATTTCCCTGAAAAGAATAGGATTCTGCAGAACAAGGCTGTAAGCCATATAGGTATGACGGATGTCGCTAACCCATACCCCCTGGATATGCAGGTTACGTTTGACAATATGATTGAAACAGTCCAGGGCAGCCCGGCCCCTTGGTTCTCCAAATCCTGCCATCATATATACTCCACCCGGGCGAACCAGGGTGACCCCTTCTTCAACTACTTCCGGCAGCCCTACTGCCTCAAAAGCATAATCAACACCCCTGCCACTGGTAGCTTCCATTATAATTTGTCGGCGTTCTTCGCTGCTGTTTGCGTGACGATCCAGCAAAATATCTGCACCGAAGCGCCTGCACATTTCCAACCTTGATGCAGTTCCGCCGATTACGATTATCTTGCCTGCCCCAAGGGCCCTGGCAAAGGCCACCGCAAAAAGACCCAGTGGCCCGGGACCCTGAACCAGTACGCTATCACCAATTGAGGGAGATACCATATCAAAAGCATGGGCAGCCGTAGAACCTGAACAGGTTGCAGCCACCAGCACCGAGTGTTCTATTTCTCCTGGGACAGGGAAAAGAGTTGTTCCGGCATCAAGCAGAATATGTTCAGCATATGCTCCTCGCAGGTGCGGGGCAGACTCAGAAGACCTGTTTATACCGTAAACCAGTCGATTCTGGCATAGTGAAGGCTCTTTAACAATGGCACAATAGTAGCATTCACCACAGGTTAAACCGCGGTGCCAGAGCACGGCGTCGCCCTCTTTGATCCTGTTACCCATAATATCGTGACGCTCTCCTGTAAGAGCAGTTACCCTGCCTACACCTTCGTGGCCCAGGATGATAGGTAACGGTGTCCGGGGATCTTCCCCTTTCCACATATGGACATCAGACCCACAGACCCCGGCTGCAGTAACCTTAACCAGCACTTCCTTTTCGCCTGGATCTGGAAGGAGAAATTCTCTCATCTTTAGAGGTTTATTAAATTCTTCCAGGACCATCGCCCGGCTTTTCCCCATAACAGTTCACCTCGGAAATAATTTGTCAATCCGTAGTTCAAGCCAGCCTGGTGCGAATATATTCCAGGTTTGCTTCTGACCCCTCTAACAGGGTCTGCTCTCCAGTAAGGGTATGAGTTTCGATACTGATCCCTCCGCTGTATTTATCAGACTGCAGAGCTTTTAATTGACCATCCCAGTTGATTGCCCCATTTCCCATTGTAACTATGTCGCTGCCTGATATGTCCTTGGCATGAATCAATTCGATAAAAGGCTTTACTTGATTGTATCCAGCGGGGAAAGGCACCTCTTCGTGGTTGTATGCGTTAGCAGGATCCCATATGGCCCGAAAATGTTTGTTATTGATATCTTGCAGCAGCCTTGCCGCCTCGCTACCGGAAACGGCATAACTCATATCTTCGTTTTCCAGCAGCAGAATTTTACCTCTCTCCGCAACCATCTCCAGAGGAAGTGCAAAAGCTTCTATAAGTGTTTCCCAAACTTCATCCGGCTCTTTTTCTCTAAAAAAAGCAAAGGTCCTGATAAAAGGCGCATCAAACCTATCGGCCAGATCGATGCTGTGTTTGAGAATACGCAGATGTTCAGCATACTGGCTGTCATCCCTATTAACCAAAGAGCGGTTTTCTTTTAATCGCTTTACATCATCCCCGTTAAGTAGGGCCCTGAAAAGAGTAGGACATATAGTTTTAACCGGTAGACCTGAAGCTTTAACCAGTTCATAAGTTTTATTCACTTTGTCTCCGGATAGCTCGCATATGTTTTCACCTGCCACCCAAAGATCTCTTAAGTCAATGTAATCAAGTTCTTTTTTTTTGGCCCAGCTAAGAGCTTCTTCCAGGTTAATGGATATCTCGTCTGTTACAGCACCTAATGAAATAGGCATTTTATATCAACTCCCATTAGTTTCATCTTCGCCGGTTTCTGAAACAACTTCGGTTGGAATATAGTTGGGATTATAGAGCAGGCGTATTAAACTCATTGTTGTTTCATCTTCTCCTACCGGTTCATCCTCTTTACGCCTCTCCAGGATAGATTGAATCTGTCCGTGAACTGCACAGGTCAGATTATAATGACGGGCAAAACCAAAAAGTGAAATTAAAAGCAGCAGGATGGGAGCTAAAGATACAAGAAGGCGAACAGCGAGAATGAAACTATCAGGCTGTACAGTTGCAATTCCCTCCTGGGGAGCTGTATAACCTGAAAACTGGATAACCCACCCGACAATCATCAGGGCAATAGCTGTTGAAAGCTTGCGAAGGAAAGTCATAACACCGGCATAGGTGCCCTGGCGCCTTTTACCTGTAGCCAACTGATCAACATCAAGAACATCGGGCAGCATGGACCATGGGCTGAAGGCTGCACCCGACGTGCCTAATCCAATCAAGCCGGCTATGACAAATATTACCCAGATTGGAGTCCCTTCACCAACAATAGCAAGAACAGGTACAAGCAAAATCCAGATGATAGTGCCTATATAGTATGATGTTTTCTTGCCGTATCTATTGGCGATCGGCACATATATAAGAAGAGAAAGTGTTTGTACAAGCAGCAAAATACCAAAAACCAGGGAAATGTATATTTCTTCTCCCCGGCCAATTACATAAGTCATATAATACATTAAAACTGCGGATATAACATCTATAGCCAGAAAGGTAAGCAAATAGATGCCGGTAAGGGTTCTGAAACAGCGGTTTGTCATCGTATCTTTGACATCTTTTATTAGATCGAGTTTTGTTTTCACATGTTGGTGTGGTTGCTCAAAACTGACAAGGAAGGTGCCAACCAGTGGCAGGGCAAAAATAAGTCCGAAAGTAATTCCCATAATTGTATAGCCAGTAGAGGTCTGATCAAAGCTGCCAACAATTAACATGGGAACAGCAGCAGATGCCAGGGAAGAAAGGTTTGAAAAAGCCATCCGAAAACCGGTTAATGAACTTCTTTCATTATAACTCGGGGTAAGTTCCGGAATAAGGGCATTATAGGGAACCATAACCATAGTCAGGGTTGTATTAAATAATATATTCATTACCAGGAAAAAAAGAAACAGGCCGAATTGAGTTTCAAATGCAGGGGTGCTCCAGAGCAGGGTAAAAGTTATAATGATGGGCAGGATTCCGGCCAGAAAGTACACCCGGCGCCTGCCAAAACGGCTCCTGGTCTGATCAGTAATAAAGCCCATCAGGGGATCTGAGATAGCATCCCATCCCTTGCCCAGCATTAAAACCAGGCCTGCCAGAACTGGATTTAGTCCGGCCACTTCAGTCAGGAAAAACAGATAATAAAAGCCGATTAGAATTAATGCTCCGCCACCAAAAATATCGCCGGCGCCGTAAAAAAACTTGGTTGTAAATGGTAGTTTCCCATCAGCATTTACTTTAAAAGCATTCACTTTCATACCTCCCTTTCGATTAACTTAGTGAGTCATGGCAATGCTAATCTTGACGCAATATTGGCAGAGTTTTACCTTTCCCTGCCGCTTCGAGCCCGGTTAAAATGATATTTAAAGCTTGCAATCCTACAAGTCCGTCAGTTTCAGGTTTTCGGCGACTTTCAATACAGCGGCAGAACTCGGTAAGTTCTTCTTTGACAGAATGAATACCTTCTACAATCTCACTAATTGCCTTTCCATCAGCTCCTGTTACAGTTAGCTTCTCCTCACCATCAACCCTGATTTCCCCTTTCGTTCCCCGAGCATAAATAGAAAAAAGCTCAGGTGCTGTTGTATAGTCGGCAGTTATGGAACCAACAACTCCATTTTTAAATTTAAGCAGCATTCGCCCTCCGGCTGGAACCTGGGAACCATTTGGGCATTCCATAATTTCTGCAGAGACTCTTTCTATTGGCCCGAACAGATAAGGCAGGTTATCCGCATGATGAATGCCAAGCTGCATCATTGGTCCCCCGGGGCAGGATAAAGCGCAATTACGCCACGATTCACCGCAAATTTCTTCAAGATTATAATAAGAAAACGTAGCTTCAACAGTTTTTATTTCACCGGCCGCCTTATTGTCAATAAGCTTTTTCATCTTACGCACGGCAGGATAGCGGCGGGAGTTATGGCCAACCATTAATATTCGCTTTTTTCCTTCCGCCAATCTAATCATTTCCAGGGCTTCATCCGGGTTTGCTGTAATTGGTTTTTCTACAAAAATATCTTTGCCGGCGTTTACTAATTTAACCGCGAGAGGATAATGGGTGGTATTCCCGGTTACAATTAAAACACCATTAATAGATTTGTCATCCAATATCTCCTGCATGGAGGAAGCAGGCGGCACTTCAAAGAGATCGCTGAAAAAGCTGCATCTTTCAGGATCTTCATCATATACAGCAGTTACTGAAACTCCCTCAATATCACGCAAAAAACTGAATAGTAACATTGCCCAGCGGCCGCAGCCAATTAATGCAAGCTTCATTTTACCATGATCTCCTTTGCTTCTATTTAGATCCCTGTCATTTTTATCGCTGACTGAGGGCACAGTTCAGCACAAAGCCCGCAGCCGACACAATCCTGATGCACGATATATGCATTTTCCCCGCCCGTAAAAGCGGACTGGTGCAGGCAAACTTTTTCACAGATGCCGCAATTAGTACAGCTATCTTCATCTATCCGGGCAACTCTTGCCCTGGTGCGATTTACCTGGTCAGGGGGAATAACCTTGGAACAAATTGCTCCCCTAAACTGCTCAATTTCCGAGTACCCTTTTCCAACCATGAAGTCATCCAGCTTTTTCAAGTAAGCTTTTATCACCTTGAAGCCTTCCATGTAAATAGAGGTACATATTTGAACGCTTGATGCACCTGACAGGATATACTTAATAATATCTTCGCCACAGCAAACCCCTCCACTACCGCTGATCGGCAAATCAACCTGTGGTGCAGCTGCTGAAATCCATCGCAATGCATAATGAATAGCCCAGGGGCCACCGTGACCGGCAATACCGCCATGCATTATAGGTGCTTCTTTTTCCAGGTCAATATCAAGGCCGGTGAAACGGCTGAACATTACCAGGCCGTCAGCACCCGCTTTATCAAGACTGACAGCAGTCAAGAGAGGATCGGTCAACTGGGGAGTAAATTTCGCACAAACCGGAATGGAAACTTTATCTTTAACAAGTTTAACAGTTTCAATCGCAGCTGCGGTCCAGGAATCTTTTCCCTCCATCATAATTTTGCTAAATGGACAAGAACGGTTTATCTCCAGGGCTTCTGCTCCGGCTTCCTCCAGGCAGGATGCATAATCTGCCCAAGCCTGATCGCTAACACAGTTAATACTGGCAATGACCGGGATAGAAACCTCTTTTACCGTCCGGTGAACTTCATCAGCGTAACGCTCCAGGTCCCAGGGGCTGGCCTGTTCAAAACTATAAAAAGTTGAAGAGTGCATAGGACCCCCTTTTCGCCTAATTAATGAATAGCAGGGTGTGGGATTTTTGCGGGTATACTCTTCTTCAAATAATGTTTTCATCACCACTGCAGCAGCGCCCATTTCTTCAGCCTTCTTGATTAATTCCAGGTGCTCAGAGGTACCTGCCGAGGCTACCACAAGGGGGTTTTTTATTTTAAGGGATCCATACATGGTTTCCGTATCTGGCATAAAACCACTCTCCTAAATAGTAAGGATGCAATCGAATTATGATTCTGTTTTTGTTTTATCTCCTACAGACTGGCGGATTATTAGCTCAATCGGTACATTTTCAATTACAGGCTTATAATTTCTTTTTGAATTAATAAGCTTTATTACTCTTTCTGCGGCCCTGACTCCGATCTGGTAAAAAGATTGGGCAATTGTTGTTAAGGGTGGATCCACCAGTGCAGACATCTCAATATTGTCAAAACC
>PXBM01000176.1 GCA_003566935.1 Syntrophomonadaceae bacterium
AATGAAGTTACTATGACTCTTGATACATATTCCCATGTCCTTCCAGACATGCAAGAAAAGGCTACAGCGAAGCTTGAAGAGATTCTATTTAGCGAAGAAGAAAAGATTTCGCACACTATACTCACACTAGACAAAAAATAAAGGATTATTGAGTTTCACATAAACATCAAAAACCCTTTAAAATCAATGGTGCGGGCGAGAGGAGTCGAACCTCCACGGGTAACCCCACTGGATCCTAAGTCCAGCGCGTCTGCCAGTTCCGCCACGCCCGCATGTATATGGTCTCTTTTCCGCTCTTAATTATAATTGCTTTCTGAGATTAATTCAACTTCTAAAATAAATATATTTTAATCACCTTTAGTATTTCACTAGAAGTAAATACCCAGCCATAATCAATTGCATTTGCCTGCTGAAAAGACTGCATTCGCTGTTCTGCTAAGATTTAAAAATAAAACAGGGATTAGCAGGCAGGATTTCTTCTAAGATTTACGAATATTCTAAGGTAGAGGAAGGGGTTGGGTACCTCTTGATAAAAGCAGCAATGGCAATTAAAGGTAAGCGCGGAATAGACCTGTTTCGTCTTCTAAGGCAGTGTCATGATGTAGATCTGGTTGGAATAGCCTGTCCTGATGGAGACATCAACTGGCTTACTGATGAAGAACGTAAAAAATATTATATCACAGCAGACCTTGATAAGCTGATGGCGTTACCGGAACTTAATACTATCATTAATGCTACCGGTGAGCCTTCTGTGACAGAGTATTTTAAGAAAAACAACACTGATGGGGTTGAAATTGAAGATCTAACCGGCCCTTCCATTCTCAATTCTGTTTTGAAAACAAGGGAGCAGCTGCTGGAAACGCGGCTGGTCAAAGGCGAACTTTTAGCTATTTTAAACTCTGTCCAGGATGCTATTGAAGTAGTTGATGCACATGGTATAGTTAAGTATGTGAATCCTGCCTTCACCAGGGTAACCGGCATACCTGAAAGCAAAAGGGTTAATCGCAGTATTTTTGATGTTTCCCCCCAGGGGGCACTGGCCCAATCGCTGATTCAGCAGAAACCGGTTACCGGCTATCGTACTTATGTGGGTGGTTCTGACGCCGATGTGATTTCCAATGCTTCTCCAATAATTGTTGATGGAGAACTTATGGGAGCAGTTGTGGTCTTTCAACCGGTCGGAGATATTTTAAAGTTGATGGACGAACTACAGCACAGTAATGCTATGATTGATAATCTTTATGCGCAAATAGATCAGATTTCCGGAAGCCGTTTCAGTTTTGAGTCCCTGACCGGAAAAAGTAATATACTGGCTTCGACTATAGAAAGAGCACGCAAAGCAGCCCGCAGTGAATCCGCAGTATTGATCAGCGGTGAAAGCGGGACCGGAAAAAGTTTGTTTGCCCAGGCTATTCACAATAACAGCTCGCGCCGCAAAAAGCCGATTTTGGCTATCGACTGCTCAATAGTTCCTGACTCCCTGCAGGAAATAGAAATATTCGGCTGTGAGAAGGGAGCTATGCCCGGCATAGTCCGGACCAGGATCGGCAAAATTGAATTGGCGGGGGGTAGCACACTATTTGTCAAAGAAATAAACTCATTGAATCCTTACCTGCAAAAAAAGATCCTGGAAGTTCTTGACGAAGGTGTCTTTTGCCGAATCGGCGGTGATGAGCCGATGCCGATTGATGTTAGGATTGTTGCTTCAGCCAGTGATAACTTGTTTAATGCATCTTTGCAGGGTTACTTTTCCGAAGGGCTGTACCGAAAATTAAGCCAGGTAACAGTCAACCTGCCTCCGCTGCGTAAGCGGACAGAGGATATACCCCTTTTAGCTGAAGCTTTAATAGAGCGTCTAAACCGTAAACTGGGTAAAAAGGTTAATGTAATATCACCACTGGCCATGCAGGAACTAATTGAATATGACTGGCCGGGCAATATTAGTGAACTAAAAAGCATAATTGAGAGGGCCATGGTGGTAGCCGAAGGTCCGGTTATTGAATATCACCATTTATCACCATACATAGGGCGGCTGGGAATCCAGGAAACGCCGACTTTTGACGAAATTATTCCCCTTGATAAGATGGAAGAAAAAATGCTTAAACTGGCTATGACCAGGTATGGCGAGACCCTGGAAGGCAAAAAAAAGGCAGCCCAGGCTTTAAATATATCCCTGGCTACTTTATATAATAAGTTGAAAAAATATAGCGACTAAATATTTCAAATTGAATGGAGGACTTAAATTGAAGCTTTATGAACATCTAGGGAAAGAGCTGTTTGCTCGCTATGGCATAACTGTCCCTGCCGGTAGGGTTATTGAAAATGCAGGGCAGGCAGCTGAAGCAGCGTCAGAGCTGGGAGAAGTTGTAATTAAATCTCAGGTGCTGACCGGGAAAAGGGGAAAAGCAGGTGGAATATCATTTGCCTCAAGTCCCGAAGAAGCCGAGGCAGAAGCTGAAAAGATTTTTAAAATGGAACTGGGCGGGTTCACTGCCGATAAACTACTTGTTGAAGAAAAGATTCAGATTGAACAGGAAATATACCTGGCTTTAACCGTGGATGGAACAGTGCGCAAGCCCGTAGTCCTTGCTTCATTGGACGGTGGTATGGATGTGGAAGATGTTCCTGAAGACCGCATGATCAGGTGGCCGGTCGATGTAACAGTCGGCATGCAGGGTTACATGGTGCGCGAAATATGCCGCCAAATGGGAGTTAAAGGCGATCTTCAGAAAGAATTTCTTAAACTTTTGCCTAAGCTTTACAAAATGTTCAGGGAAAATGATGCTGAACTTGCAGAAATAAATCCCCTGGCACTAACCCCACAGGGACTGGTTGCCGCGGATGCAAAAGTTACAATTGACGATGATGCCCTTTACCGTCATAAAGAATTGCCCCGGATCAAGGAAAAAACGGCGCTGGAGCTAAAAGCGGAAGAACTTGATCTTGCTTATGTCGAACTTGATGGAGAGATAGCAGTAATGGCTAATGGTGCCGGCATTACCATGGCAACCCTGGATATGGTTCAGCATTATGGCGGTTCGCCGGCTAATTTCCTTGATTTTGGAGGCGGAGCTAATATAGAAAAAACTTCTCAGGCCCTGGAACTGCTCCTGGGAACAAACCCGAAGGTCCTGCTAATCAATATTTTTGGTGGCATTACCCGTTGTGATGTTGTTGCTGAAGCTTTTGTCAGGGTCAGGGAGAGTAAAGGGATAGACCTGCCCGTATCATTTCGTTTGGTTGGAACCAATGAAGCCGAAGGGCGCGAGATCCTGGAAAAAGTAGGGATTAAAGCTTTTAACTCCATGGACGAAGCTGTCAGTCACGCTGTAGAATTGCTGAATGCTTCTTAAGCAGTAATTTTAGCTTTATATTTATCGATTTGTAATGATGAAAGGAGCATTTTTATATGTCAATCTATATCAATGATAAAACGCGAGTCCTGGTCCAGGGTATTACCGGTAACCAGGGATCTTTTCATACCGGACAGATGTTAAAATACGGAACTAACATTGTTGGAGGGGTTTCGCCCGGTAAAGGCGGGCAGGAGGTTGAAGGTGTGCCGGTTTACAATACCGTTTTTGAAGCGGTAGAAAATGAACAGGCAGAGGCAAGTATCCTATTTATTCCGGCACCATTTGCCAAGGACGCTGCTTTAGAGGCCCTTGCTGCAGGAATTAAAATATTGGTTTTGATTCCTGAACATATACCGCTTCAGGATGCTATGGATATCATGGCCCAGGCAAAACGACATGAGGCTGTAGTTGTCGGCCCAAATACTTTTGGGTTGGTCTCTTCGGGAGCTTGTAAAATTGGGATTATGCCAAACCAGTATTTTGTTCCCGGACCGGTTGGTGTTGTTTCCCGCAGCGGCACTCTTTGTTATGAAATCGTTGGGCACCTGACAGAAAGCAAAATTGGCACAACTACTGTGGTAGGCCTTGGAGGCGACAGGGTTGTCGGCCTGGACTTTATTGATGTGTTGGAACAATTCGAAAAGGATCCGGAAACAAAAACGGTAGTCCTGGTAGGTGAAATAGGCGGCAGCGCAGAAGAGGAAGCAGCTGCATATATCAAATCATCGATGAGCAAACCTGTTGTAGCTTACCTGGCCGGTAAAAGTGCGCCTCCGGGTAAAAGAATGGGCCATGCAGGAGCAATAATTGAAAGAGGCCGTGGTACTTTTGAAAGTAAGGTCGAGGCCCTCAATGCAGCAGGTGTAGACGTTGCAGATTTGCCTGGTAAAGTTCCCGAGCTGGTTAAAACAAAGTTAGCTTAATTAACTTTTAAATGATATTCTTCATAAGGCAGAGGCAATTGATTATGGTTGAGCAGATAAATTGTATTACCAGCTGTAAAATAGTATTTAATGAGAGAGGAGGTCGTAAATAAAATGAGTGATCATGACAAAATAGATGAAATAAAAAAGGCTAAAGAAGCCTGGCAGCAACAAGTTGAAAAAGTCATTGAAAAGCGACCTGAGCGCAAGGATTTTAAACTTGATTCTGGTGAACCGGTAGAAAGAGTTTATGATCCTCTTGATATGGAAAAACTTGATTATATTGAAGATCTGAACTGGCCGGGAGAATATCCTTTTACCAGGGGTATACAGCCGACCATGTATCGGGGCAGGCTTTGGACGATGCGCCAGTATGCAGGCTTTGGCAGTGCCGAGGAAACGAACCAGCGTTTTCGCTATCTTCTTGACCAGGGGCAAACCGGCTTGAGCGTAGCTTTTGATTTGCCAACCCAGATTGGTTATGACTCTGACCATCCCCTCGCCCGGGGCGAGGTTGGAAAAGTAGGTGTAGCTATAGATACTTTAGCTGATATGGAAATATTGATGGATAATATTCCACTTGACCAGGTGACCACTTCAATGACCATCAATGCGCCTGCTGCAGTTTTACTGGCCATGTACATGGCAGTTGCCGAAAAACAGGGCATGCCAATGGATAAAATTGGCGGCACCATTCAGAATGATATTTTAAAAGAGTACGTTGCCCGCGGCACATATATCTTTCCACCGCGAGAATCAATGCGAATTATTGTTGATATATTTTCCTTTGCCGTTGAAAATATTCCCACATGGAATACGATCAGTATCAGCGGTTATCACATCAGGGAGGCAGGCTCAACAGCGGTTCAGGAAGTGGCTTTCACGCTAAGTAATGCTATTGCTTACGTGGAAGCAGCCCTGGAAGCGGGGCTGGAAGTAGACCAGTTTGCACCGCGCCTTTCTTTCTTCTTCAATGCTCATTCAAACTTCTTTGAAGAAATCGCCAAGTTTAGAGCCGCACGCAGAATCTGGGCCAAACTGATGAAAGAGCGTTTTGGAGCGAAAAATGAACGTTCAATGATGCTGCGCTTCCATACGCAAACTGCCGGTTCGACCCTTACTGCCCAGCAGCCGGATGTAAATATTATGCGGGTAGCCTATCAGGCCCTGAGCGCTGTTTTGGGAGGAACCCAGTCACTTCATACTAACTCACGTGATGAAGCGCTGGCCTTGCCCAGCGAGCATTCCGTTCTGCTGGCTTTGAGGACCCAGCAGGTCATAGGTTATGAAATAGGCGCTGCCGATACCGTAGATCCCCTGGGTGGTTCTTACTTTATAGAAAACCTGACTGATCATATTGAAGGAGAAGTCATGCGTTATATCGAGCGAATTGATGAAATTGGCGGGGCTGTTGAAGCGATTGAAAAAGGTTTTATTCAAAAAGAGATTCAGGCCAGTGCTTATGAATATCAAAAGGAAATTGAAGCCCAGGAAAGGGTTGTTGTTGGTGTAAACAAGTTCCAAACTAGTGGAGAACAACCAATGGATCTGCTTAAAATGGATCCTGCAACCAGCCAGCGCCAGGTTGAACGGATTAAAGAAGTTCGACTGAGCCGTGATCAGGGTAAAGTTTCCGACGCGCTGCAGGGTCTGCGTAAAGCGGCACAGTCTGATGAAAATGTAATGCCCCATATCCTTGAAGCAGTAAAAGCTTACGCTACACTGGGTGAGATTTGTGGAGTACTAAGAGAAGTTTTTGGCGAGTACCAGCAGCAGATAACCATTTAATAAGAACATAAGCGTTAAAAGGAGGAGCGAGCTAATGGCTGAAAAAAAGGTGCGAGTGCTCGTCGGCAAAATCGGACTGGATGGACACGACCGTGGAGCCAAGGTGGTGGCCCAGGCCCTGCGTGACGCAGGGATGGAGGTTATCTATACCGGCCTGCGGCAGACACCAGAGCAAATAGTTGAAGCTGCCTTACAGGAGGATGTTCAGGTAATTGGCTTGAGCATTCTTTCAGGAGCACATATGCAGCTTATTCCACCTGTTTTGGAAATGCTTCGTGACCAGGACAGCAGCGATATAGTGGTTATAGTAGGTGGTATTATACCGAAGGAAGATCTTGCGTACTTAAAAGAAAATGGTGTAGCTGAAGTATTTACACCTGGATCAACAACTTCGGACATTATTGCCTTTATTAATAAGAAAATTGAGCAGGATCAATAAGCGACAGGAGTGTTAGGCATGTTTGAAAAAATTGACCATGTTGGTATAGCTGTATCTGATCTGGAAAAGGCAATTAGATTTTACAGGGACCAGCTTGGGCTGGACTTTAAGGGAACTGAAGTGGTAGATGAACAAAAAGTAAAAGTGGCCTTTTTCCCGGTTGGAGAGAGTAAACTGGAATTACTTGAACCTACAGATCCTGAAGGGCCCGTGGGTAAGTTTATTCAAAAAAAGGGAGAAGGTGTCCATCACCTGTCATTTAGAGTTTCAAATATTGAAGAAAAACTGAAAAACTTAAAAGATCAGGGAGTGGCATTAATTGATGAAACGCCCCGTTACGGGGCCGGGGGCGCAAAAATTGCATTTCTTCATCCCAAATCAACCGGTGGAGTGCTTGTAGAATTGTGTGAAAGATAATTGAGTGATATTTCAGCAGAAAGTGGTGACTGTATTGGATGACAAATTGAAGCATCTCCAGGAAAGGCGCGAGAAAACTTATGCCGGTGGTGGTGAGCAACGGGTAAAAGCTCAACATGATAAAGGTAAGCTTACTGCCCGGGAGAGACTGGAGAAACTGCTCGACATTGGCAGTTTTGTAGAAATAGGTGCTTTTTCCCAGACCGGTCTTGAAGATGCAAGCAGCCTGGATTATCCAAATCCCGGGGAAGGCGTTGTTACCGGTTACGGTACTATACTTGGGCGGAGGATATATGTATTCGCCCAGGATTTTACAGTAGCTGGTGGTTCTCTTGGAGAAGTGCATGCCAGGAAAATCTGCCGGGTCCAGGATCTGGCCGCCCAAAACGGCACTCCTATAATAGGCCTTAATGATTCCGGTGGAGCCAGGATTCAGGAAGGGGTTTATTCACTGGATGGTTTTGGCAACATTTTCTATCGCAACACACTATGCTCGGGAGTCATTCCACAGCTTTCAGTAATTATGGGCCCCTGTGCCGGAGGGGCAGTATATTCACCGGCAATTACCGATTTTGTTTTTATGGTCGACAAAACAAGCAATATGTTTATAACCGGTCCGCAGGTAATTAAAGCAGTTACAGGGGAAGAGGTTACTCCCGATGAACTTGGAGGCGCAGCTACTCATAATCAAACTAGCGGAGTGGCCCATTTCTTTGCTGAAAACGAAGAAAATTGTTTTGAACAAATAAGAGAACTTATAAGTTACTTGCCTTCCAATAATGTAGATGATCCGCCCCTGGCTGAACCACAGGAACCGGAATCAGACCCCTCTGAACTGGTCTCGATTATGCCGGACAATCCCAATCGTTCTTATGATGTGCGGGAAGTTATAAAGCGGATTGTTGACGGCAGTAAACTTTTGGAGGTTCACGGAGGATATGCGCCTAATGCGGTAGTTGGTTTTGCCCGCTTAAACGGGAAAGCAGTAGGAATAATTGCCAACCAGCCCCTGGTTAAAGCCGGCTGTCTGGACATCAATTCATCCGACAAGATTGCCCGTTTTGTACGTTTTTGTGACTGCTTTAACCTACCCCTGGTGACATTTGTTGATGTCCCGGGATACCTGCCAGGCGTTGAACAGGAGTGGGGTGGAGTAATCAGGCACGGGGCAAAGATTCTCTATGCCTATTCTGATGCAACGGTGCCCCAGGTTTCAATTA
>PXBM01000106.1 GCA_003566935.1 Syntrophomonadaceae bacterium
GGTATTCAGGTCGGGTTAAAACTGCCCGGATCTGATTCCTGGTAGTCTGTGGACGATCAGACATAATAGCAATCTTTTCGCCAACCAGGGCATTTAAAAGAGTCGATTTCCCAACATTGGGTCTGCCAATTAAGGCAGTAAAGCCTGAACGATGCATCGCTTTAACCTTCTTTTTTTGGCATAACTGTTTTAATATCAATAACAGGTGTTCCATTAACCAAATCAAGACCGCGAACGGTCAGAACATTTTTATTTACCTCAAGCAGATCAACCCTGGACAGGGCCAGGGCATTGGGTCTGAATGGCGCACGGCAGGCAAATACCCCGTAAACTTCATCATTCCGACCGCTGCGTTTATCCTTTAGGTTATAGCCCCTGGCATTGTGAAGATAAGAGATAATGTTAATCTTATCTTCTTCATCAAGACGATATAACCCATCTTGAAGATCAGGATTTACAACAACCTGTGATGTCAGTTCCTTATAGTTATCAGGAATGCTGCGGCTAGGAGGAAAATCATTAAAAATATAGCCAACCGGGTAAACTGTTACAGCTATACGCCACTCTTCATCACTGGCAACCATATCTTTTTTGAGCGGGTTATTATCCCATGATGAAACTCCAAAGGGCTGTGGTAAAAGGTCGCCAAGAGAAAAAGTGGAAATATCACCCTGCAAGTTTCCGGTTATTACTTCCAGGTTCCCTGCCAGCTCCCAAAGTGCCTGACGGCATGAACCGCAGGGGGTTACCGGTGCAGGGTTATCTGCAACTAGAGCAATTTTATCAAAATTTCTGTAACCGGCATGAACAGCAGAGTAAAGGGCATTTCTTTCTGCGCAAATAGTAACGCTTGAAGATGCATTTTCTAAATTAGAACCGGTAAATAAAGCCCCGTCTGTAGTTAGAATAGCTGCGCCTACAGAAAAGCCCGAATATGGAGCATAAGCCCTGTATCGTGCAGAACGTGCTGCAGCCAGAACTGTTTCTGCTTTCATTGAAAAACCTCCCCTGCTTATTCTTCTTCTGTATATGCCGGAAGTTTTATAAAACCGGATGTATTAATTTCAAATTCCAGGCCCCTTGTTCGCTCAAGATCTCCCATGATCAGGTTAAGGCCGCTTATCAAGAGATCAGGATTACCGACAGCCTCAATAACGACCGGGTTGGTCGGCACCTGCCTGTAATTTACCATGATCAGCGGGCCGCTGCAGCGTATGGCACTGGTTGCTGTTAAACGCTGATTACCAACACTGACCCCCTCGGCGCCTGCACTGAAAAGTTCGTTAACCAGATCCCGCACATCAGCATCATGAACCAGGGAATCACTGCCGATTGTTTCTGCGGCATCATAAACCAGAAGGCTTATACCCGGCCCAACCATCTCGGCAAGGCCGGATTTAACCATGTTGTCGTGTAAAGCAGCTCTAACTGATTCCAGGTCTTCACTCAGACTGCGCAGTTGATCCCGATCCGTTTGTGTTGTAACCAGTGAACCGGCACCATTTTCAACTTTTATATCAATGATCTGCACACCGCTGAATCTTCCGGGTGAAAAAATCTGCTGGATATGCTTTACCGTGACATGATCCAAGAACTGCTCAGGCATGATGGTAACCTGATCGTCCACAATGCGGATTAAAAGGTTTGTCTCATCAAGCGTTTCTCTTACCCTGGCATCGTTATTTACAGTAATAAGAACTCTTTCTTTAAGTCTTGCTTCTGCCTCAGCATGAATAATATCCTGGGCTGCATAACCTTCACTAACTATGACCCGGATTAGCTCACTGGTATTAGATGCCATTTCCAGTGCATGATTGTAGTCAGCCAGGGCTTCACGGACAGCAAAAATATCATAAACATCAAGCTCACCTGCAAGACGATAGTTATATTCAGAAAGTGCGCCTGCTAATTCGCGTTTATACATTAAAGATGTTTCATCATCTTCTGCGGGAGTAAAGAATAATAAATAGCCAAAGACGAGTAATAATGTGTTAATAAAGAGTAAAAAAAGAATAATAAAAAGCAATTTATCCTTTAAGAGAGAATGGCGGCCGGACTGCCGGGGTTTTATCACTTTCATCCCTCCAACATAACACTGCCTGTATTATTGGCTTTAAAGCAGTGTATGTCTCATAACGTTCCACAAAGGCGGACCAAGCACAGCCAAACCTACTATTACGGCAAATAGGGCCGTCATTAAAACTGCACCGGCAGCAACATCTTTGGCAACCTGGGCCAGGTGATTGCGCTCCTTTGTATATAGATCAATTGTTTTTTCAACTGCCGTATTAAAAGCTTCGGCAACAAGAACTACCATAATCGCCGTTAATAGTAGCAGCATACCTGATAATGTCACTCTTAAAAGGACCCCTGTAATCAAAACTATCAGTCCAATAAAAGCATGTATTGGCATGTTTCTCTGAGTCTTAAAACAGTAAACCAGGCCATGACAGGCGTTGTTTAAACTTAATAAAACTTTTTTCATTTACTGCTCACCTTTTATCCTGCTATTCAAAGAGGAGAGTGTTTCCTGTTCTTTCTGGCGCATCACTTTCGCACCACTTTCGCTGTCATGATCATATCCGGCCAGGTGCAGCAAACCGTGTATGGCAAGCAGGGCAATTTCCATTTCCGCCTTTGTACCCGCTTCTTCGGCCTGGGTTAAAGCCCTGTCCAGGGAAATATAAATATCACCAACTGCAAAATCTTCGCCCTGTTGCATCTCTTCCATGCCGGACTCAAGATATGGAAATGAAAGAACATCAGTGGGTCCCTCTTTTCCCCTGTACTGCCGGTTAAGCCTTTCAAGCTCATCATCCCCGGTAATAATCAGATTTACTTCACCTAAATCCAGGGAATTTTCCGTCAGCAGTTGATCTAGAACATCTGTCAGATGTCTAAAAAAAAAGTCAGACGGTAAAAATTCTTTTCTCAGGCAAACCAGGTTAACACTCACTTGACAGCCGCATTCCTTTCAAGCTCCGCTTTTAAAGCTTTTTCCGGGTATTCGATTCTTGAATGATAGATACCGGACATAATATAAACAAATGCTTCAGCAATTTGGTCAAGTTCTTTCAAAGTTAAGTCAGCCTGATCCAGCTGACCATCCTCAAGCTTTTCCCTGATCATTCTTTTAATCATTGTCTCTACCCTGTTGCTGGTCGGTTTTGAAAGTGAGCGCACACCGGCTTCAACTGCGTCAGAAAGCATAATAATTGCAGCCTCTTTACTGTGTGGCTTTGGTCCTTCATAACGGAATTTATCAGCTGAAACCTTCTCCCTTTCACTGTTTTCCAGGGCTTGCTGGTAGAAGAAGGAAATCATGCTGGTGCCATGATGCTGCTGGGCAATATCCAGGATATCTTCAGGCAATTTATGTTTACGGCCCATCTCCATTCCATCCTTTGGATGCGCTCCTATAATCAGGGCACTTAAATTTGGAGATAGCTTGGTGTGCGGGTTTTCACCTGAAAGCTGGTTTTCAGAGAAAAAGTATGGCCTTTTCAACTTGCCAATATCATGGTAATAAGAGCCGACCCTGGCCAATAAAGTATCAGCTTTAACGGCTTCTGCAGCAGCTTCAGCCAGGTTGGAAACCATCATGCTGTGGTAATAGGTGCCCGGAGCCTTCATTAGCATTTGACGCAGCAGAGGGTGGTTGGGGTTTGATAGTTCCAATAAAGTAATTGAAGTGGTTACCCCGAATAAGCTTTCCAGGTATGGCAGCATTCCTATCGCCACAACTGCTGAAAGCAGGCCATTACCAACTCCTGCAGCCATGCTGTAACCTAAATTAACCAGTGAATCCTGTTCAAAACTTACATTACCAAAAAACAGGTGTGTCGAAATTATTACTGCCACATTTGTTACAACCACGTAAAAGCCGGCCCGGGCCAGGTCACTGCGTTGACTTAAGCGGGTGACAGCATAAATCGATACCAGTCCTCCTGCTAAAGCAACAAGGATAAAAGTAAAGTCACCGCCGGTAATCAGTCCGACCATAAGTGCCAGGACCAGGTTAATAATCACGGCAAGTTTATATCCAAACATAACGGTAATTAAAATAACACCAATAGCTACAGGGATCAGGTAACCGGAAAAATAGGTCGCAGCAACAGCGAAAATCATGGTGATAATAAATATGAGCCCCATTAAAGTTAAAAGATTAGGTTTTTTATATACCTCATTGACGAAAATATTTATATATATTCCAACCAGGACAAATATGATCAGCAGCAGCGTAAACAAACCGATATAACCAAGATAGTCTGCCTGCTGGCCCCGGATCAAGCCTAAATTTTCCAGCTGGGCCATCTGCCTATCCGTTACCGGTTCTCCCTCACTGACCAAAAGTGTATTACGCAGTATTATAACCGGCTCCACCTCAGCCCTGGCCTGCTCTCTTTGCTCTTCAGTCGCCTGGGCATTGTAAAGCATATTCTTAGAAACATATGGCTCTATGACTATTTCAGCAACCCTTTTCAGGTTAGCACTGAAAGGATACAGAGCAATTTCCTGGGAAATTTGCCTCATCGCTCTATCTACTTCATTTTCTTTGATACCATCTTCGAACACATTTTGAACAGTATTGTTTAACCGACCCTGCAGATCTCTTAAGGTTGCCCTTTCTGCAGCTACCAGGGCTTCTGCCGTGGAATAGGGAAGATCCCCGGGAATTTCCCGCAACACCATTTCCACTTTCTGATCCGACCCTAATTCAGGGTTATCTTTAATTTCTACAACCCGGTCAAAGAATACTCCTATTTCCCTTAAAGCCCTCTCTAAAACTGCAGGGTTGTAATCATAAACATCAGGCACGGCATCAGCAGCCTGCTCCCTGAGCTGTTCAGTGCTGTATTCATCAATAAAATCGCGCGGCGCGTAAATTGTCCTGTGGCTGGGCCTCCCAACCGTAAGGTCATAGCGGGCGGGCATACTAACTATGATCAGTAACCCATAAATTACCAGGAAGAGGGTTGCTGTTATTAGCAGCTTCTGTAAACGAATGTTATCTTTAAAAGCTATAGACCGGTTAAAAAGGTCACTGAAAGTTTTATTTTTTTTCATCTTGTTCCCTTTCCCTGCCAGCTTCAAACTTCTCGTAAGCCTTTATAATACTCTGAACAAGCGGGTGCCTGACAACATCTTTTTCAGTCATATAAATTAGTTCAATACCTTCTATGTTTTTTAAAATTTTTGGTGCCAGCTGAAGGCCGGAATAACGGCCCTTTGGCAGATCTATCTGGGTTATATCCCCAGTAATTACTGCCTTAGAACCAAACCCGAGACGGGTCAGAAACATCTTCATCTGCTCCGATGTGGCATTTTGCCCTTCGTCAAGAATCACAAAAGAATCATCAAGGGTACGCCCCCGCATATAAGCGAGGGGTGCAATCTCTATTATACCTTTTTCACGGTATTTCTGAAACATATCTATACCCAACAAATCGTAAAGACCATCATAAATTGGCCTGAGGTAGGGATCAACTTTATCCTGGAAATCACCGGGTAAAAAACCAAGGTGTTCTCCTGCCTCAACAGCCGGGCGGGTTAAGATTAAACGCTGAACCTGTTTGTTCTTTAAAGCATCAACCGCCATTGCCAGGGCCAGGTAAGTTTTACCTGTACCTGCCGGCCCGATTGACAGTACTATATCATTGCGCCTGATTGATTCAAGGTAATGCTTCTGACCTACTGTTTTCGGCCTTATCTGTTTACCCCGGTGGGTGACTAAAACCAGGTCGCTAAAAAGAGACCGAATCTGGTTGACTTCCCCCTGTTCGGCCAGCCTGAGCGCATACTCAAATTCACGCCCTGACAGCAGGTGACCTTTCCTGATATGCTCCAGCAGTTCCTGTAACATAACATAAACAGTTTCAACATGTTCCGGACTGCCTTCGATAACCAGCTCATGGCCCCTGGGAACCAGGTGAACATCAAAACGTTCTTCTATCAGGCTAAAATGTACATCATGATTACCGAGCAGCTGCACTGACTCATCAACGCTGTTTAGTAAAATAGTCCTGCTTGTATTAGTATCTGTCAATCAATAAAACGCTCCTTTCATTGGGAAATAACCTGCGACAAAAATTATAAGCTTCATTTGTTTTTTTATCAAGAAATAACTAGCAAACTAAGGCTTGCGGCGTCGGGTGCGCGGAGGGTCAATAATTTCATGGAAGATAAATGCTGTTAAAAGCGGATCTTTTTGGGTTAAAAACTGCTCTAGATTGCCGGACAGCCTTGTCGAAGAAGCCTTCTTTTTGATCGTTTTTCGTTTAGTTTCTTCAACAACTGGCCTAACTGCTTCTTCTTTCGGGTAAATTTTTACCCTGTCTTTTTCATGATCTGCATTTTCCTGCATATCAAAAAAGGCATCATATGATTTTTCATCTTCATCTCGGCCAGCATTTATCTGCCTGGGAAGATCTGATATTAGCTCTTCTTTTTCAACCGAAACCCTGCCTTTTTGATTGGAACGATCACCCTTTAAGGACCTGGCTAAAAAATTAAAGAGATTAAAAATAATGATTATTATAATTAATGTTAGAATGCCTTCCAAGGGTAGGCACCTCCAGCTTTTTACTGTTCTTCGTCCTGCTGCTCTTCTTTGCCGAGTTTACTAATACTATCACGCATATCGGTATCAGCCATTACATTTTTTAGCTGATAATAATCCATCACACCCAGGTTACCATCACGCAGCGCCTGTGACAATGCTTTTGGCACTTCCGCTTCCGCTTCAGTTACCTTCGCTCTCATTTCCTGGACCGCAGCCACCATTTCCTGCTCCCTGGCTACAGCCATGGCTCTGCGTTCTTCTGCCTTGGCCTGGGCAATACGCTTATCCGCTTCAGCCTGATCTGTCTGAAGTTGGGCTCCAATGTTCTTGCCGACATCAACATCAGCAACATCGATCGATAATATTTCATATGCTGTTCCAGAATCAAGACCTTTATTTAATACAGTGTTGGAAATACGATCCGGGTTTTCAAGCACTACTTTATGATTGTCAGATGAGCCGATTGTTGTTACTATACCCTCACCAACCCTGGCAATAATTGTTTCTTCTCCGGCTCCACCAACCAGGCGATCGATATTGGCCCGTACTGTTACCTTGGCCCTGGCTTTCACCTCAATCCCGTCCTTTGCCACCGCTGCAACAACCGGGGTTTCAATTACCTTGGGGTTCACACTCATTTGCACTGCCTGCAAAACATCACGGCCAGCCAGATCGATTGCTGCAGCCCGCTCAAATTGCAGCGGAATTTCTGCTCGCTGTGCAGCAATCAAAGCATTTACAACCCGATCAACATTACCACCTGCCAAAAAATGTCCTTCCAGCTTATTTACTGAAAGATCAAGCCCTGCCTTGGTAGCTTTGATTAATGGAGCTACTATTTTTGCCGGGATAACCCGTCGCAGGCGCATTCCGATCAGGGCAAAAATGCCTACCGGAGCACGGGCTGCCAGGGCTGAAATCCACAGGCCCAGCGGAATAAAACTAAATATAACGGCAATAACAATTATAATTAAAGCCACAAATATCAGGGGAATAATCATTTCCTCAAACATAAATAAACCTCCTCGGGGCTTATTTTATTAATTAGCAAATACTCAGACTACATCGTTTGGTACTGCCCAGCCTGATTAAGAAAGCTGAAACGAACATAAAGTGCAAACTTGGAAATGCCAGTGAAACTAAGCAGTTATATTAATTATATCATTAAATTTTCCTAAAATATCGGATGCGATAACAACTCCTGAAAAAACCATAGCATTTGCCTGTCACTTTAAGGGCCTTACAATTACCCTGACACCTTCAACTCTTTCAACAACCAGTTTTTCTCCGGCTGGGACATATGAACCCTCGCTGACAACATCGACTCTCTTCCCTTCTATTTCTGCTGTCCCGGAAGGGCGTAGTGATGTTATAGCAATACCTTCTTTACCTGTAAGCTTACTTTGATCACGGGGAGCAACATAACCCTGATCTGCTTTTTCTTCTGCGGATAGAATAATATGGCGAAGTGCTCCGCGCCCGGCAAAATA
>PXBM01000141.1 GCA_003566935.1 Syntrophomonadaceae bacterium
ATTGAAAGCAAAAAGCCGCTGCTCGGCAATACATTCGGGGGTTTATCGGGTCCGGCAATTATGCCTGTTGCCCTAAAAATGGTCTGGCAGGCAGCAGGTGCTGTCAATATACCACTGCTAGGCATGGGCGGTATAACTTCTGCCGAGGATGCAATTCAGTTCATGCTCGCCGGTGCCAGCGCTGTTGCTTTAGGCACCGGTTTATTCTATGACCCAGAGCTTCCACAGCAAGTTCAAGAAGGATTGGTCCACTATATGTCTGCGCATAAGCTTACTAATATCGGGCAGCTGGTGGGGTTAGCTCGGAGATAAGAAGGAGGCAGATAAAAGAGATGACGGTTAAGCCCGAACAACTAATCGTGGCTTTGGATGTGCCTGAAATGGTCAAGGCTGTTGAATTGGTCAGTCAACTGGCCCCCCTGGGGGTTAGCTTTAAGATCGGGCTGGAGCTTTTTATGAATGCAGGCCCGACTTTTGTTCAAAATCTGGCAAAGGAGCATAAGGTTTTTCTTGATCTGAAATTCCATGATATTCCCAATACCGTGGCGGCAGCGGTAGAATCCGCTGCATCCCTGGGAGTATGGATGTTAAATATCCACGCGTCAGGCGGCCGGGAAATGATGCTGGCTGCAAAACAAGCCCTGGAAAGCTTTGACAAAAAGCCGTACCTGCTTGCCGTTACCGTGTTGACCAGTTTAGATGATCAGCAGGTAGAAGAGACAGGCAGCCGGGTCAAGGTATCCCAAAAAGTGCCGCTGCTGGCCAGGCTGGCGGTAGAATGCGGCCTGGACGGTGTGGTCTGTTCTCCCCGGGAAATCATTGCTGTGAAAGAAGCGGTGGGGCAGCCAATTATAACTGTTACCCCGGGAGTCCGACCGGCAGGAAGAGATCAGAATGATCAGGCCCGTACAGGAACGCCGGCCGAGGTAATTAATGCCGGTGGTGATTTCCTGGTAGTGGGCAGACCAATTATTGCCTCTAACGATCCTGCCGGGGCGGCCCGGGAAATTCTTTTAGAGATGGGGTGATCCAGTAATGAATGAAAAAAAGATAGAGCAGCTTTTGATAGCTACGGGAGTGATCATGGACGGACACTTCCTGCTTACATCTGGCCTGCACAGCAGCCGCTTTATGCAGTGTTCACAGCTGCTGCAATATCCTGAGCAGACGGAGAAAACTGCCCGGATGCTGGCAGAACCTTACCAGGAACAGGATGTAGATGTTGTAATCGGTCCGGCCATGGGCGGGGTGATCCTTGCCTATGAAACAGCCCGGGTCCTGGGATCCAGGGCGTTATATGCCGAGCCGGCAGAAGGAAAAATGGTTTTAAGGCGCGGCTTCAAGATCAAAACTGACGAAAAGGTACTGGTAGTTGAAGATGCTGTTACCACGGGAGGCTCGGTCCGCAAGGTCCTCGAACTGCTTGAAAGTATTGGTGTAACAGCCGCCGGTGTGGCAGTGATGGTAGACCGCTCGGCCGGCCGGGTCGATTTCGGTTTGCCGACGCATTCCCTTCTGCAGCTGGAGGTTCAATCATTTAGCCCGGAAGATTGTCCGTTCTGCCAGGAAGGAATCCCCTTGCAGCAGCCAAAATCTCAGGTGCCGCTGGATTGAGTCAGAGTCAGGGGGAGGAGTCAGGGGGACGGGGGTTTGTCTCACGCGCTTATTTTTATGGTGGCTTTGATGCCCGTCATTGCGATGAGACAAACCCCCGTCCCCCTGTCTCGCTGGATTAAATGCCGGACAGGGTTTATACTATTCTAAAGCGACCAGCATGGAAGGCAGGTATCAAACAATAAGATGCAGGGACAAATATACAAACGCCTGAGTAAAGAACTGAGTATCCCTGAAGATAAAGTTGTCCAGACAGCACAGCTCCTTGATGAAGGCAACACCGTTCCCTTTGTTGCCCGTTACCGCAAAGAAATGACCGGTGGATTAAGCGACGAGGATGTTCGTTTGCTGCAGGAGAAATTGGGCCAGTATCGCAACCTGGAACAGCGCAGGGAGGAAGTAATCCGCCTGATCGATGTTCAGGAAGCTTTAACTCCCGAACTGCAAAAGCAGCTAAAGAAAGCAGCAACGGTAACCGAGCTTGACGACCTTTACCGGCCTTTTCGGCCCAAAAAGCGGACCAGGGCTTCGGTGGCCCGTGAAAAAGGCCTTGAACCACTTGCTCTGTCTATCCTCGATGGTTCAGTAGATCCTGAAACAGATGCCGGGCAGTACCTGGATCCTGAAAAAGAACTGGTTGACAGCAAGACAGTGTTGCAGGGGGCATCCGATATTATTGCCGAAATCATTTCAGACGATGCCGCCGTCAGGAAAAGCCTGCGCCAACTTTGCCACAGGATTGCTGCCGTAGAAGTGGCCAAGAAAAAGGACCAGGAGGTTAACACATATAACGACTACGACGGCTACAGCGAGCCGCTGGCCAAAATAAAGCCTCACCGCGTCCTGGCCATTAACCGCGGGGTCAAGGAAAAAGTACTTGACTATAAAGTGGTAATCCCTGAAGAAAAAGTGCTGCCGGTAATCAAGGCAAAATATATCACAGGCAAAATCAATGAAGCTTGCAGCGAATATATCAGTGCTGCTGCCCAGGATAGCTTTCGCCGTTTGATTCACCCTTCCCTGGAAAAGGAAGTCTGGCTTAACCTGCTTGAAAAAGCGGTCGAGGGAGCGATGGTGGTTTTCAAGGAAAACCTGAAAAAAAGACTGCTTGTCCCCCCGTCCCGTCAGCGCCGCGTTTTGGGATGGGACCCCGGCTTTCGCACCGGTTGCAAGCTGGCTGCCGTATCTGAAACGGGAGAACTGCTGGACACTTCGTCTGTTTTCCCCACCGCACCTCGTAATGATGAAAAAGGCGCAGCGGCAAAAGTCCTCAAGCTGCTGGAAGAATATAATCTTGATTGCGTTGCAATCGGCAACGGGACCGCTTCACGGGAAAGCGAACTTTTCGTAGCAAAACTGATCAAAGAGCAAAAGCTGGAAGTGGAATACACCATTGTTAATGAAGCAGGAGCTTCCGTCTATTCTGCTTCTAAAGCTGCCCAGAAAGAGTTTCCCGAACTCGATGTTGCCGAGCGCAGTGCCGTATCAATCGCCCGCCGCCTACAGGATCCCCTGGCTGAGCTGGTCAAGATTGACCCGAAAGCGATTGGTGTTGGTCAGTATCAACATGACATGCCTGCTAAGGGACTCGATCTGGCTTTACAAGGTACAGTGGAGGGCTGTGTTAATAGTGTAGGGGTCGATTTAAACAGTGCCTCAGCCGCCCTGCTGGCCTACGTAGCCGGAATCAACAGCACCGTGGCGGGGCGGATAGTTGATTATCGAAACAGTAATGGATCAATTGGAGCGCGTAGTGAACTACTGGAAGTTAGCGGCCTGGGGCCAAAAGTTTTCAAACAATGTGCCGGGTTCCTGCGTCTGCCCTACAGCGATAACTACCTGGAAAGAAGTGCCGTGCACCCGGAATCTTACGAACTGGCCGGGCAGATCATGATAGAGCTGGAGCTTGAGCCGGAAAACCTGGGGCGCGATGAATTCGTCCCTGCTCTAAGCGATGGCGAGATTAAGTCCCTGGCTGAAAAACTGCAGGCCGGAGAACCAACTGTCAGGGATATTTTAGAAGAATATCGCAAGCCCGGGCGCGACCCCCGTGAAGATCTTCCGAAACCGGTATTTACCCAGTCGGTAACCGAGCTTGATGACCTAAAAACGGGGATGACCCTGATGGGAATTGTTCGCAACATCGTTGATTTTGGTGCTTTTGTTGATATAGGGGTACACCATGACGGCCTGGTGCATATTTCCGAGATAGCAGATCGCTATATCAAGCATCCCCTGGAAGTGCTGCAGATTGAATCGGTAGTGCAGGTGAAAATCCTCTCCATCGATCGCGATCGCAACCGTATCGCCCTTTCCATCAAGCAGGCTAAACAGGCAGAAAACAGCGATACTAACTAATGCAATATGTCGCAGCCATATTAAATTACGGTAATTTACTGAAGAAAGTTGCCCTCGTGATAAGTTCATCCAGGTGCAACATTTTAGACATTCGGGTATTACGCTAAAAAGAAAAAGCGCTTTTTGTAATGCTGTCCGTTTAGGGGCCGAAGCGCAAAAATCCCAAAAATTAAGGGATATCCACCCAGCAGCATAACCTTTCGATCAGCGGGCATTACTTCCCAGAAGCCGCGGACAAAACTTTGCTTGGACCTTTCCAGGTTCGGCCTGGGCAGGGTGATCCTGGCCCGACCATACTCATCAACCATAATCATAGATTCGCTGCTGTTCTCCAGCCTGCTTTCCGCTTTACCTTCATAACCGACCCATATGTGAGTCAAGGAGATATTTTTTTGATATGGTATTTCCATCCCTTCAAGCAGGGATGCGAATAGCAGGTAGCGGGCTTTGCAGTCTCCGCTTTCTCTCTGCAGGGCCTCTTCAAGCGTGGGAAAATACCACGGCATATTATATACTTCCCAGTCAAACTGATAGGGAATCCTTTTATAGACAAGCTGTTCGATCTCATGGGGCGCAGCTCCTTCAAGCTCAAGGGCCAGGTCACTTAATTGTATAGGCATAACCGGCGGGTTTTTCAACCTGTAAATGCTGGAAAAAAGATGAATTGGGTTGGGATAAAGAACCAGCAGGGTCCAGGCTGCTGCTACGAACAGTAATAGTAGATGTTTTTTTATAAAGTATTTTTTATCCATTTTTTGATCCTCTTGTTGAGCTAAAGGCTGTAAGGAGCAGTAATCATGAGCATGGCTGTGTAATAAAGTGTTATTTCCCTCGAAAAAGCTATTTGACTAACAGGTGGGTCCTAAAGGCTTTTAAATCTATTATACTTTAAAAGAGTCTTTGCAGGCAATAGCTTATTTGCAAGCTTAATATACCTTAATAGCACAATAATATGTTTTAGCACTGTTGATTTGAAATTTGTTTGTATTATCTGATCTTTTTTTATAGAATGATAAAGAAGGGGGCGATTTAATGAAGGCACGCCTGGTTTCACTTGCGATAACCGGAATGCTGCTGCTGACTTTTATTTTCTGGGCAGCAGGAACTGACTTTTCAACTTTCGAGGACAATTACTTGAGACAGATAAGTTTACTTTTAGCACCCCTGGGGTTAGTTATTATTTTTACCCAGTTTGTGCTGGCTTCCCGCATCAAGAGGATTGAGTCTGGTTTAGGCCTGGACCGGATGCTAAGGTGGCACCGTTTTTTCGGGCGGGCCGGGCTTGCCTTTATAACCGGCCACGTTGTTCTAATCGCTGCCTATCGCATTACAGCATTCGGTGAGCTCTTTCCAACTACCTTTATCTGGGTCGGCTTACTGGCGCTAATCGGCTTTATGATTACTGCCGCCCTGGCCTCGACATACAGGATCATTGGCCTGGCTTATGAAATCTGGCGCAATATCCACCTTGCAAATTACCTGCTATTTCCACTGGTCCTGATTCATGTTTTCTATCACACTGCAGATGGTTCAGCCCTTTATTACCTCTGGATCCTGCTTGCGCTTTCTTATGCCGGGATAGTAATTTACCGTCTTTACCGTATTGTCATGATCAGGATCAATCCTTACGAAGTAACAGATGTCAGGCAGGAAGCCAAGGATATCTGGACCCTGGAGTTTTCAGGCAAGAAGATTGGCTATCTGCCCGGTCAGTTTATGTTTGTTCAGCTGCTGCGCAGTGGCAAACTGTCCTCGGCTCATCCCTTTACAATATCCAACAGCCCCACCCGCGAGAACCTTTCGATCACTCCGAAGAAGCTCGGAGATTTTACACTCTCCATCAAAGATACCCGGGTAGGGGACAAGGCTTTTATCGATGCACCCTACGGGGTTTTTAGTTTTTTAAATTACCGGCACGAAGAACTGGTTTTTATTGCCGGGGGGATCGGTATAACCCCTTTTATCAGCATGCTTCGCTATATCAGGGATAAAATGCCGGAACAGAAGGTTACTCTTTTCTGGACAAACCGCAACGAAGATATGCTTTGTTTCAGGGATGAACTTGAAGAAATGGAAAGAGAGCTGCCTTCCTTTAAGGCAATACTGGTTATGAGTGACCAGCCCGACTGGGAAGGTGAAAAAGGCCATTTGAGCGGGGCGATGCTACAGGGTTACCTTGAAACCCTTGATCAAAAGGACTTTTTTGTTTGCGGCCCTCCGGATATGACCGCTGACATGATTTATGAATTAAAAGAGCTGCAGGTTCCGCCGGCCAGGATTCATAGTGAACTTTTCAGGTTATAGGCTGGCAACTAATTGAAAGGGGTTACTATTCATTGCAAACAATATTTTATAATGGTAAAGTAATGACTTCAGAATTTCATGAAAGCAAAGGACATGTAAAGCACGAAGCTGTTGCCATCAAAGACGGTTTAATTGCTGCTGGCGGTAGCAGCGAAGATATTCTGGCCATGAAGACGGGACAGACTGAATTAGTTGATTTGAAAGGGCGCAGCCTTCTGCCGGGCTTTAATGACTGTCATCTTCATTTAACCGGTCATGCCCTGACCAGGACAAAAGTTGATCTTCGTTACTGCACTTCATTAGATGAGCTGGTCGAAGCCGTTAAAGTTTTTGTCAGAGAAAATAATTTGCAAAAAGGTGAATGGGTCCTTGGCTGGGGTTGGGACCAGAGTCTATTTGCGGATAAAAAGATGCCTACCCGGCATGAGCTGGACCGGGCTGCACCGGATAACCCTGTTTCGCTGATGCGGAGCTGCTGCCATATTAATGCTGTCAACAGTATGGCTCTACAAAAGGCCGGCATTGACAGGAACCCCCGGGAAGTTGAGGGGGGCACTGTTGAAGTTGACAGCCAGGGCGTTCCTACCGGGATTCTCGAAGAAAACGCCATGAAACTGGTGACTGGGTTGCTGCCACCATTTGATAAAGAAAAGCTGAAAGAATTGATCATCATTGCCACAAAAGATTTTGCCGCGGCAGGATTAACATCAGTGCAGACAGATGACCTGGCTTTTTTAGGTGGTGACCTGGCGCCAATCCTGGTTGAAGCATACCGTGAACTGGAAAGATCCGGAGAATTGCCGGTGCGTATAAACCTGCAGGCCCTGCTTCAGACAGAAAAAGAGCTGCAGGCTTTTATTGATCAAGGCTTCCGGACCGGGATGGGCAGCAACCTGTTTAAAATCGGGCCGCTCAAACTGCTGACCGACGGTTCGATCGGTGGCAGGACAGCGTTATTGTCTGCTCCCTACAGCGATAAACCGGATATTTTTGGTGTCTCCGTCTTAACTGAAGATGAGCTGCAAACCCTGGTTAAACTGGGTCACTCCAATGGGCTGCAGGTTGCCGCGCATGCCATTGGTGATGCAGCAATCGGGATGGTTCTTGATGCATACGAGGAGGCTCTAAAGAACTGCCCTGCAGAAGACCCACGCTTCCGCGTGATTCATTCCTCTATTGTCAGCGATGAACTGCTGAAGAGATATAAGGAGCAAAACGTGATTGCTGATATTCAACCTCTTTTTGTTCCGTCCGATTTTGACCTGGTCGATCGGCACCTGGGGTCCGAGCGGGCTCACTGGACTTATCGCTGGAAAGATATAATTGATAGCGGTATTGCTGTTGGCTGTGGTTCGGATTGTCCCGTGGAAAGTTACGAACCCCTGCAAACTATTCATGCAGCTATAACAAGGCAGGATAAAAAAGGAAATCCGCCGGAGGGCTGGTTCCCCGGACAGCGCCTGACCCTGGACGAGGTTCTCTATATTTATACCATGGGTTCAGCTTACTGCAGTTTTGAAGAGAATATCAAGGGCAGCATTATCCCCGGTAAACTGGCAGACCTGGTAGTTTTATCAGAAGACATTTCTTCTGTAGAACCTGCCCGGATCCTTGAGCTGCAGGTTGATCTAACCATGGTCGGTGGCAATGTAGTTTATCAAAGATAGGGAGTCGTTGCTATGTATAATATCCTGGCCATTAATCCCGGTTCTACATCAACAAAGATCGGTCTTTTTAAAGATGACCAGGCTGTTTTTAAGG
>PXBM01000122.1 GCA_003566935.1 Syntrophomonadaceae bacterium
CTGGTTAAAGAAGCAGCCCGAACTGGAAATTAACCTGCCCTTACTGGTTACTTCATGGTTTGAAACATCTACAGACCCATCAGCACCGGCTCTGTATTTGGACCGGCTCCCTGAGCTGCATATGCTTATGACCCTTTTAATGGATGAACCGGAAGTATTGAATATCTTATCAGATGCTGCATCACTATTAAATGACAAGAATATCGCTGTACGCTGCCTGGCTTCAGAAAAAGATCTGCACCGGGAAAAACCAGAAAAAGTAATTACATTCAGCCCCGGCAGCCCGGAAGAATTACCATCAGGCAGCTCTCTTGTTACCTTAAACGAACTGGCCGGTTTTTCTGCAGGCCAGGTAATTGAAAAACTAACCTTTAAGATCAGCCCGCAAAAACGGAAAAAGCTACTCGAAGAACACGCTGCCAGCATTGACCAAAATATTCTCTGCAGTTCAGTTGAAGAATACCTTCAATATGCGCTGTTGCTGCGCCCGGGATCCTGGATCCAATCACCTGCTGAAAAACCGCAGCTTTTATTCAGCACCCGAACTGCTGATCATGAAAAACCTGAAGAAATAATTGAGCAACGGAGGATCAGCAATCATCCCATCCTGCCGCCCATTGAAGCAGCTGAGTTCAAATTTACTTTTAATGACAGGGAGTACACTGCTCGGGAAGGTGAAGTAATTACTACGGCTCTTTATGCAGCCGGTATTTCGGTTTTTGGACATCATCACCGGGACGGAGGGGCCCAGGGGGTTTACTGTGTCAACGGACAGTGCTCACAGTGCATGGTTATAGCCGACGGAAAACCGGTTAAGGGCTGCATGGTTGCTGTTACCCCAGGCATGAAAGTAAACAGCGTAGAAGGGGTTCCTGAGTTACCTGATATAGACCTGCCTGAAAGAATCAATGTCCAACCCGAAGTAGTTAAAACCGACGTCTTAATTATCGGTGGCGGGCCAGCCGGCATCAGCGCTGCCATAGAACTGGGCAACGTGGGGGTCGATGTTTTAATTATAGACGATAAAAATGAACTGGGTGGCAAGCTCAGTCTGCAAACCCATAATTTCTTTGGATCCGTAGCCGATTGTTATGCCGGCTTAAGAGGGGTTGAAATAGGCCATATCCTTTCCGGTGACCTGAACCACCTGCCAACCATAAATACCTGGCTTAACTCAACTGTAGTCGGTGTTTTCAGCGATGGCAAGTTTGGTGTCTCCGGAAATGGCACCTACAAGCTTATTGAAACAAAAAGAGTATTGTTTTCCACCGGGGCCCGTGAAAAAAGCCTGGCCTTTCCGGGTGCTGACCTGGCCGGGGTATACGGCGCCGGAGCTTTTCAAACCCTGGTTAACCGTGACCTGGTCAAATGTGCCGAAAGATTATTTATTATCGGCGGTGGTAATGTAGGGCTGATCGGGGCTTACCATGCCCTGCAGGCCGGTATAGACGTAGTGGGATTGGTCGAGGCAATGCCGCAGTGCGGCGGCTACAAGGTTCACGAAGATAAAATAAAGCGTCTGGGTGTGCCAGTGTATACTTCCCACACAGTGCTTAAAATAGAAGGTAAAGAAAATGTGGAGCGGGTTATTATCGCAGAGATTGATGAAAACTTTAAACCAGTCAAGGGCACAGAACGTGCTTTTGAAGTAGATACAGTATTGATGGCCGTAGGCCTCAGCCCGGTTAACGAGCTGCTCCTAAAAGCCAGGGAATACGGGATAGAAGCGTACGCAGCAGGTGATGCAGAAGAAATTGCCGAAGCTTCGGCAGCAATTTTCTCCGGAAAGATTATCGGTCGTAGAATTGCCCAGGGCATGGGCATAGATCTTCCTGTTCCCAGTGACTGGGAAGCATTTGGCGATACCCTGAAACATCATACTGCTGAAAGTGAACCGTTCCAACCTGAAGATTCCAGTGCGTCAGTTTACCCGTTGATTCGCTGCATGCAGGAAATACCCTGTAATCCCTGCATTGAAGCCTGTCCAAGTAACTGCATCTCTATGCCGGAATCGATTTTAGCTCTTCCGGAATACAGCAAGGATTGCATCGGCTGCGGTCAATGTGTCCTGGCCTGTCCCGGCCTGGCTATAACTTTAGTTGTTAATGACTATGATCCAGACCTGGAAAAAACTCTGCTGGTTATGCCATACGAATTTGTCAATGACAAAATCCCGCTGGGCAAAGAAGTGACCACTACCAATATGGAGGGCAATGTGGTGGGCAAAGGAAAAGTAATTGCCTATAAAGACAGGACATCGCAAAACAGCAGAAGATTGCTGCTCCTGGAAGTGCCTCATGAA
The DNA here is from genome assembly GCA_003566935.1 of Syntrophomonadaceae bacterium. Taxonomy (GTDB): domain Bacteria; phylum Bacillota; class Dethiobacteria; order DTU022; family DTU022; genus T3SED10-7. The sequence continues at coordinate 2,303 of PXBM01000122.1, forward strand.
GATAAACTAAAGGTTGCCGGGTTTATGATCAGAGAAGTAGAACCTGGAAAGCCTGTTGATCTAGCAGCGGACGAAGAAGATCCAATCATCTGCCGCTGTGAAAGAGTCAGGAAAAGTGAAATAGTAGGTGCTATTAGAGCGGGAATCCGCGATATGAACCAGCTCAAAGCTGCTGTTCGTGCAGGCCTGGGCGGTTGTAACGGTAAAACTTGTAACGATTTAATCCTGCGCTTATATCGTGAAGAAGGCATTCCCACGTCTGAAATAACCCTGCCCACCCATCGGCCCCTGGTTGCCGAGGTACATCTTGGAGACTTTATAGCCGGAAACGGGTCCGGCCATGCTAATGTGGAACAGAAAGAGGAGGCAGACAATGTCGGCCAATAATAATTATGATGTAATAATTGTCGGATGTGGAAGTGTTGGCAACCCTACTGCATACCAGCTTGCTGAAGCCGGTTTAAAGGTTCTGGTAATCGATAAACGTGCCTCGGCAGGGCAGGGCGAAAATAAAACTGCTATCGGCGGAATCAGGGCAACTCATTCCGATCCCGGCAAAATATCAACCTGCCTTTTTAGCATTGAAGTATTTTCTACCTGGGAAGAGAAATACGGTTTTGATATCGGCTGGAAACCGGGAGGCTACTGTTTTCCGGTTTATGAAAGCGCAACAGAAAAAACCTTAAAAGACCTGATTCCTTACCAGAAAAAACTGGACATGAAAATAGACTGGGTTGGGCCGGAAAAAGTAGCCGAACTCATTCCGGGTATAAACCGCGAAGGACTACTGGGCGGTACATATTCACCGGAAGACGGCCAGGTTTCATCAATCTTAGCCCCGGTTGCCTTTCAGCGCCAGGCTGAAAAACATGGAGCTGACTACCATTTTAACGAAGCAGTAACGGGCTACCTGCGTGAAGGAAGCAGAATAACCGGCGTGAAAACAGATAAAGCCAACTATAATGCGGATTGGGTTGTCCTGGCGACCGGATCTGATGCCGCTGAACACGGAAATCTTTTAGGCCTGGAAATTCCGGTCACTCCTGACTCCCATGAAGCGGGTATTTCAGCCCCGATTGAACATTTTCTTGATCCCCTGGTTGTTGATTTGCGTTCCGGGCCGGAAGGCAAAACAACAAACTTTTACTTTGGCCAGAATAAGGAAGGGCAAATTATCTTTTGTTATACTCCAAAAGAACTGTTTATCGGCACAGACCGTGAATCACTTTCCGAATTCTTGCCAATTTTATCAGGCAGGCTGGTTTCACTGCTGCCAAGGCTAAAAAACCTGCTTGTTCGCCGCATCTGGCGCGGTTGCTACCCAATGACCCCGGATGGGGTCCCCATTATTGATTTTGCTCCAGGTCTTGATGGCTTGATCTTAGCAGTTGGCATGTGCGGTCAGGGCTTGATGCTTGGTCCCGGAGTTGGCAAAAATATCACTTCCATGATTACCGAAGGCTGTTCCTGTCTTTCCTCGGAAGCCCAGCACTGCTTCCGTTACGAAAGGGACCTTTTTGAATCGAAAACCGAAACTTTAAAGTAATTATTTCTAGTCAGCCTTATTCAATTGCGATTAAAACCCCTCTGTAACCACTTGCATTAATGATCTTATTTAGATAGAATACTTTCTAAGATCTTCAAGTAGGGGGGTAATTCTTATGACAAAAAATAGTATAGGTTTAATCGGCTGCGGTGCCATGGGTTCAGCCCTGGTTAAAGGAATGGTTACAATGGGCGACGTTGACCCCGGCACAGTTTACCTTTACGATATAAGTGTTGATCGTAAAAATCAGGTCGCCGCTGAATATAGGTGCAACACTGCGGCCAGCCTTGAAGATTTTATTCCTCACTGTAAAAAAATATTTATTGCCGTTAAACCGCAGGACATAGATGGGTTGCTGGCCTCACTCAAGCCGCTGGTACATCCTGGACAAATCTATATATCAGTAGCTGCAGGAATCACCATAAATTATATAGAAAGCTGCCTTCTTCCGGGAACCAAAGTTATACGCTTAATGCCAAATACTCCCTGCCTGATCGGTGAAGGTGCAATCGTAATCAGTGCCGGGGATTTAGTTACCGAAGATGAGCGAAGTGAAATTGAAAGCATGCTTAAACCTTTAGGAACTACTATACGCATGCCCGAAAAACTGATGGATGCTGCAACCGGCTTAAGCGGAACTGGTCCTGCTTATGTATATCTATTTATTGAAACAATGATTGATGCCGGAGTTTCAGTAGGGATAAGACGAGATGTAGCCTCAAAACTGGTTATTCAAAATGTAATTGGCGCAGCAAAAATGCTCGACTCCAATACTCAGCATCCGGCAGAGCTGCGTAATATAGTAACCTCCCCGGCAGGTACAACCAGTGCCGCACTGCTTACACTTGAAGAAGAAGGATTTAGAAGCTGCCTGATAAAAGCTGTAATGGAAGCTACCAAGCGCTCCGAGGAATTACGTTTTGGTTAACAAAATCAGCGCTTAACAAGTATAGATGTAACCCTGTAATTATTTATGTAACTGCACGCCTGCTTAGGAAAACTAAAACTAACACAAAAGGCAGGCATGGAAATTCCGCACAAAAGTAAATTTTCTTAACTCAAAAGAGGGAGGAGAGGTATATCCATGAAACGTTTTCATGAATCTTTGGAAAAGAATTTACCAATGCTGGTTGATACCACCCTAAGGGACGGCGAACAAACAGCAGGTGTAGTTTTTTCGAACAGGGAGAAATTAAGAATTGCTAAAATGCTCGATAACCTGGGGGTTCATCAAATTGAAGCCGGAATTCCCGTCATGGGTGGAGATGAAAAAGCAGTTATCAAGGAAATGGTTTCCTATAACCTTCAGGCCTCAATTATGGCCTGGAACCGGGCTAACATTGAAGACATCAAGCATTCTATAGAATGTGGTGTAGATGCAGTGGCTATATCAATCTCAACTTCAGATATACACATCAACCATAAGCTTAGAACATCAAGAGAATGGGTTATAGAAAACATGACTAAGGCTACTGAATTTGCCAGTAAAGAAGGTTTATATATATCGGTCAATGCAGAAGATGCCTCCCGTTCAGACATGGAGTTCCTGGTCCAGTTTGCTGAAGCGGCAAAACAGGCAGGCGCCAACCGCTTAAGATTTTGTGATACCATCGGGGTTCTCGAACCTTTCAAAACTTATGAAATAATATCTGACCTGATCGGAAAAACCGGTATGGATATAGAAATGCACACCCATAATGATTTTGGGATGGCTACAGCTAATGCCCTGGCAGGATTAAAAGCAGGGGCCCGTTTTCTTGGTGTAACAGTTAATGGTTTGGGAGAAAGAGCTGGAAATGCTGCACTTGAAGAGGTAGCCATGGCTTTAAAACACCTCTTTGGTGTCAACCTTGGAGTTAATACAAAGGATTTTCGCAATCTCTGCGAATACGTTGCCAGGGCTTCCGGACGTCAGCTCTACCCGGCAAAACCTATCGTTGGCACAAATACTTTTGCGCACGAATCGGGCATTCATGCTGACGGTGTATTGAAGCATCCCGAAACATATGAAGTATTTAGCCCCGAAGATGTCGGCCTGGAGAGGCAGATCGTAATTGGTAAGCATTCAGGCTCCAAGGCTATTAAGATGAAATTTGTCGAGTACGGCATAGACCTGTCCGATGAAGAGGCGGCAGACCTACTAAAAGCGGTCAGATCGGTTACTATTGATTTAAAGCGCACCCTCTTTGACAAAGAGCTGATGTATATTTACGAAGATTACCTTTATGAAAAAAAACTTGCTCCGTCAGGAGCAGAGTCTGAAAGTTAGGAGCAGGTAATGAAATGAAAGAAGATTTATACTGTGTAATTGATATTGGCGGAACAAAAATACTCCTGCTTCTTATGGATGATGCAGAAAATATCTTGTTCCGTGAAAAGCGGGCTACTCCGAAGCCGGAAGAACCGGATGCAATAATCAGGGTGATCAGTGAACTTTTAGCAGAAGCTAACAGGAAAATCGGTTACAGGCCAGAAAAAAAGCCAAAAGCAATTGGTGTCTGCATTGCCGCCTTTTTGGATCACCGAAAAGGATTAATTTATCAATCACCAAACCTGCACTGGAGTGAAACGGTTCCTTTTGCGCAAATTATGTCAGAGCAGCTTAATTGCCCTGTTTTTATTGAAAATGACGCTAATGCCGCGGTGGTCGGTGAAGTTTTTTACGGCGCAGCCAGGGGTCATCGTAATGCTGTTTATGTTACTATCAGTACCGGCATTGGCGGAGGCCTGTTTTTGGATGGCAAATTATTCAGGGGGCACAGCGGTTTTGCCGGTGAAATAGGTCATATCAAGCCCTTTGGCAAAGGCAGAACCTGCAATTGCGGTGGAGATGACTGCCTGGAAATTTGGGCTTCTGGAACAGGAATAAGCTTAAGTGCAGAAACACTCTGGTCGGCAGATGAAATAAGCCCGGCAAAGCTTGATGCAAAATGGGTTTTTGAAGAAGCAGAAAAGGAAAATACACTGGCACAAAAAATTGTTGATCAAACCATGGAAATTACCGGCAGAGGCCTGGCCAACCTGGTTAACCTTTTCAACCCTTCCTGTATCGTCATCGGGGGCGGGGTCGCCGGTAACCGGAAAAAATATTTTACTGGAATTTCAAAAGTTATCAGAGAAGAAGCAATCAAACCTTCTGTGGAGATAACCCCACTTGAGATTGTTCCGGCCCAGCTGGAACCTGATGCCGGTTTATGGGGTATGTATGCCATATTAACCAGTCGGTTGGAGGAATAAAACTTGGAAAGTTCGCAACCGCTTGAATATCGCGAGCAGATGGAGCGGCTTGAACAAATAGAGCAGATAGAACCTTTAGAACCGGTTTTTGACCTGCTCGAAACCTTAATTTCCCGTTATGGTATAACCGGGATTGCCGCAGCCATGTTTGGTGAAAGTGCCGGAGTACCTTTCGCTTCAATTATTGTTCTTCTGACAGCAGGAACAATGATTTTAAGGGGTTCTTTTTCTTTCTGGTCACTTCTACTTGCATCTACCCTTGGTATTACCCTGGGTTCTATTTTCAGTTACCTGCTTGGCCTGCTTGGAAGTATGGCAGGAACAGCAGTCAAGTCGGGAATATTCCATCGCAGGCCGAACTACAAAAAAGTTACCAGCGCCGCAAAAAAATCCCGCTTTATTCGGCTCTGGGAAAAGTACGGCAATTTTTCTATTTTTATGGCCCAGCTCTGGGGCTTTTCACGAACTTTTGGTTCCATTCCCGCCGGTGCCATGCACGTAAACTTTTTTATATTTATCATCTACACATTTCTTGGCGGAGCACTTTTTAGCTTCGCTTATATAGCAGCCAGTATAGCCCTGATCGGGACCATGAGCGCAACACTGGGCATTATGAGGACCGTCCTTAATATCTCACCCTGGCTTTTTATTGTTGTAATCCTTGCCATTGCAGCAGCAATTTATACCATAATTATCAAGAAGCGGGCCGGCCGCCTGCCAGACTTTAAAAAAAGCTTTTATAAGCTGCTGCAAAAGTTTAATAAAAATTATAATTAACTAGCAAAGGCGGAGGAATTTTGAGTTGGACAAAAACCTGGCTAACACGGTTTCAATAACCCGCTGTAACAGTTATCATCTTCAGACAATGCTTGAGAGCTTCACTGAGCTTTTTAAACCATGGAACGGAATCAGCTATTTTGTTAAACCGGGTCA
>PXBM01000150.1 GCA_003566935.1 Syntrophomonadaceae bacterium
AAGAAATCTTTTTGATCATCCTGCTCACCCCTATACCAGGGCCCTGCTGCGCTCAATTCCCCGCCTGGGCCAAAATGATCTTACTCCCATTGAAGGACAACCTCCTTCAATGTTCAATCTTCCTTCAGGCTGTCCATTTCTCAGGCGCTGCCCGGAAACTTTGAGCAGTTGCTATGATTATATGCCTTCTTTAGAAGAAGTATCTCCGGGCCATTTTTCAGCCTGCCTGACGGCTCATAAAGTTGAACTTCCGGGGGTTTCCAGCCAGTGAGTTTACTCAAGGTTAATAACCTGGTCAAGCATTATACCAGGCGTAAATCCCTGTCCAACAAATCAAGGCTGGCTGTCCATGCTGTCGACGGAGTCTCCCTTACAATAGACAAGGGTGAGGTTTTAGGCTTAGTCGGAGAAAGCGGTTGTGGAAAAAGCACCCTGGGCCGTTTAATAGCCAGGCTTGAGGAAAAAACAAGCGGGGAAATTTACTTCCACGGAAAAGAAATCAGCAGCACCAGGGGCAAAAGTTTGCGCCTGCTGCGCCGTAATTTCCAGATAATATTCCAGGACACATCTTCTTCCCTAAACCCCCGATGGAAAACCAGGCCGATTATTGAAGAACCGATGCTTAACTTCGAAATGGATGAGTCACACAGGCATAATAAGTGCATTGAGCTTTTAGACCTGGTTGGACTGGATAAAAGTGATGCAGAAAAATATCCGCATGAGTTAAGCGGCGGGCAGCGGCAGCGGGTTAATATTGCCAGGGCCCTGGCCCTGGAGCCGGCCCTGCTGATATGCGATGAACCTGTCTCCAGCCTGGATGTATCAATAAGGGCCCAGGTTTTAAAACTGCTGCAAAGCTTACAGCAAAAGTTGCAGCTTTCTTACCTTTTTATATCCCACGACCTGGCTGCAGTCAGCACTATCGCTACCAGGGTCGCCGTAATGTACCTGGGGCAAATCGTAGAAGTACTCCCTGCTGCCGGCCTGGAAAAAACAGCCGCCCACCCCTACACCAGGGCTTTAATTGAAGCTGTTCCAATGCCCGATCCGCACCGGGCCGCGGCACTGCTCAGACCAGCTGTGCGGGGTGAACCACCCGACCCGTCAAATCCCCCGCCGGGCTGCCGCTTTCACCCGCGCTGTCCCCTTGCGGAGGAAAAGTGCCGGATTGAAAAGCCGGCCTATAAAAAAATAGAGGAGCAGCACTATGCTGCATGCCACTTATTATAGGCAACTCAATATGAGGAGGTTCTAGTTAATGAAGGCAAAAAATATTTTACTGCTGGCTACATACGGCATGGAAATCGTCGAATGCGGCGGAGTACTGGCCGAACCTTACCGCAAGGCCGAAAGGTTTGAATTAGAATACCTGTTTTAACCTGGTGGAATTGCAGAAAAGGAGAAATTACAATGATCAAAAGATTATTTTATCTAACCCTGGTTTTGCTGTTTATCTTTGCAGCAGCCTGCTCTCCGACCGAGGAAACCCCGTCAGCAGGCCCGGCTGATGATCCTGAAGAAGAGCCAACAAATGGTGTGGAAGCAGTCAGCCTGCGCATGGCCATCCCTAGGGACGAAGGTTCACTTAACCCTTACACCTATGTTACAGGTTACCCGGGACACAACCTGCTGCTGCTGATTTATGATACAGTATTCCAGCTTGATGAAAACAACATACCTAAACCCTGGCTTGTTACCGGTCACGAAGTTGATGCCGAAGGCATTAACTGGAATTTTACCCTGCACGATGGCATCACCTGGCATGACGGAACACCCCTGACTGCAGAGGACATTAAGTTTAGCTTTGAATATTACGGGGCGCACAGCCACAGCCGATGGACAAATGCTGTTTCAGCCATTGAAGAAGTTGTTGTCGAAGATGATCTAAGCTTCAGGATTATCTTGAGTGAACCGGTGCCTGCTTTCCTGGCCAACCCATTAAGCGATGTTCCGATCATCCCGGAACATATCTGGCAGGATGTTTCTGACCCGGATAGTTTTACAGACCACACCGGCAGCGGACCTTACAGGATTACCGAACATGTCCCCGACCAAACTTACAGGTTGCAGGCAAATACTGACTACTTTCTGGGCAAACCGGCAGTTGAAGAAATCGGGATGATCATCATTGAAGACCAGACCGCCACGTTTACCGCCCTGCGAGTCGGTGATATTGATTTTGCCTCACGCAGCCTGCAGCCTGAGCTGGTAGAAGATTTTGCCGGAGAAGGTGAAACGGACATTATAACCGGGCCTGGTTTCACCAGCAGCCTGCTGCAGATTAACAATGAACGCGAACCTTTTAATGATCCCCTGGTCCGCAAAGCCATATCAAGGGCTATTGATATTGATGACCTGGTTGATACCGTTATGCTCGGCTACGGAACTGCCGGCAGCCCCGGTTACATTCATCCTGATCTGCCACATTATAACCCTGACGTTGAACATGTTTATGACCCCGATGAAGCCGCTGCCCTGCTGGAGGAAGCAGGTTTTATAGATACATACGGCGACCGGGAGTTTGAGCTTTTAACCCGTTCCAATGACCCACTGCGGGTGCGCACTGCAGAAATGATTGCCGAAAATCTTAATGCAGTTGGAATTAATGTCAGCGTGCAGGCTCTTGATTCAGCTACCCTGGACGACCTGGTCTGGCCGGAATTCGACACCAGCCAGGGGCGTGACTACGATCTGTCCATCTGGGGCTGGTCGGCACCGGTAATGATCGACCCGGAACGCCTGGGAGGCTTATTCCATTCCGACCTGGAAAACCGGGGCACACTTAACATAGGAGCATATGCGAATAGCGAAGTTGATACCCTGGCAGAAGAGCTATCGGTTACAGTTGACCCGGGGCGGCAGCAAGATATTTTTAACCAGCTCCAGGTAGTTCTCGCCGACACGGTGCCTTTTGTCACCCTTTACTATCCCGATGGCATCTATGCTTACCGGCCGGACACTTACGCCAGCTGGACATATCAGAACGGACAGGGTGTTTTGAACAAGCTATCTTTTATCGATATGCCATAACTGATGAATTGAAAGGTGAAATTAATGCTCCGATTCTGGGGAAACAAATTACTACAATACGGCCTGGTTCTGCTCATTACCCTGGTCATTAATTTTTCTCTGCCCCGGTTAATGCCCGGCTCTCCCCTGGAACTGCTGGCCGGTGAAGATGTGGGCCGGTTAACCACGGAAGAACGGCAGGAAGTAATGAGCAGGCATGGTCTTGATCAACCTGTCCACAAGCAGTTTATTATCTACCTGGGACAGCTTGGACAGGGCGATCTTGGTTATTCATACCGGCAAAACAGGCCGGTTAGCACGATCATCTGGGAAAGATTACCCTGGACCCTGCTTTTAACCGGATCAGCCCTGGTCCTTTCCAGTATCATCGGGGTCATCTTCGGCCCCCTGGCCGCCTGGCGGAGGGGCCGCTTCAGCGACGTCGGCTCAATGTCGCTGTTCATCTTTCTCGATTCGATGCCTTCCTTCTGGCTGGGAATGATCCTGGTCGCCCTGTTCGGAGCCAGGCTGCGCTGGTTTCCGGTATTCGGAGCAAGAACACCTTTTGCAGACTATACAGGATGGGCGGCATTGGTTGATGTTCTGCATCATCTGGCCCTGCCGCTTTTAACCTTAACCCTGGTCACTATCGCCGGGTTGTTTCTAATTATCCGCTATTCCACCCTGGAAACCCTGGGTGAACAGTATATCACCGTAGCCCGGGCTAAGGGGCTGCCTGAAAGGTTAATTATTTTCCGCCACGTCCTGCGTAACGCCATGCTGCCTGGGATTACTGTCTTTATGCTCAGCCTGGGCTACGTGGTCAGCGGGACCACGGTAATTGAAACAGTCTTTGCCTGGCCCGGCCTGGGCAGGTTAATGTTTGAAGCCGTTATGCAGCGTGATTACCCGGTGCTGCAGGCCACCTTTATGATTGTTACAGTTTGCGTTATTATCGCCAACTTTGTGGCTGATCTACTTTACCCCCTGGCCGATCCACGGGTCAGGGCTGAAGGGGGGCAGTAATCGTTGTCTCCCAAAGGCATGTTAAAAGCAATCATGAAAAATAAGACCGGCCGGATAGGTATCATCCTGCTGGCTTTAATTATATTTACTGCCATCTTTGCCCCCTGGCTGGCACCTTTTGATCCGTACGAGAGAGTTGCCCGGCCTTTTCAACACCCATCTGCAAGTCACCTGCTCGGCACCAACGATATCGGCCAGGATATAATAAGCGAAATGATCTGGGGTACCCGCATATCCCTATCAATCGGTATAATTGCAGCTGCTATTGCCATAATCCTGGGGACTGCTATCGGTATTTTAAGCGGGTATTACCGGCGCTGGCTTGATACTATCCTGATGCGTTTCGTTGATGTAGTGCTGGTGATCCCATTTTTACCGCTGATGATCCTGCTGGCCGCCTACCTGGGGCCGCAGCTTACTAATATCATCATTGTAATTGGCATTTTGACCTGGGCCGGCCCTGCCCGGGTAATCCGCTCACAGGTTTTAAGCATACGGGAACTGGGTTATGTCCAGGCAGCCCGCTCACTGGGTGGGACAGATTTCAAGATCATGGTCCGCCATATTCTGCCCGGGGTAATGCCAATTGCCCTGGCCCAATTTATCCGGGCTGTTTCAACAGTAATTTTGATCGAATCTTCCCTGGCTTTCCTGGGTCTGGGCGATCCTACAGCAAAAAGCTGGGGGACTGTTCTTTACTACGCACAAACCAGGGGAGCATTTTTAACCGGGGCCTGGGTCTGGTGGGTTCTGCCTCCGGGACTACTGATCACTTTTACCGTCCTCGCCTTTGCTTTGACCGGTTACACCTTAGAGGAAATCCTTAACCCCCGCCTGCGCAGCGCCGGCCCCCATCACCGAGTTTTCTTTGATAGCGAAGCTATGGAGAAGAATCGGGGTTGATGTGATTATTCCCTCATTTCTAATTCTGCCTGAACCTGCTGCTCCGGGTAACGCATGAAGCAAATATAACTACCCAGACCAGCTACAGCAACCACAAGTATGCTTAACTGCACACCCAGGGGTTGGGCAATATCTTTGCCAAACGCAGATAGCAGGAAAGTAAATACTACTCCAGCCATGGCAATAGTCAGTTTTAAAGGTATTGCCCGGGCCCCAAAAAACATCGCTTCCCGATGCTGCCCGGTTTTATAATACTCTGCCCGGGCTAAATCAGCTATAGTCGGGTTGATCAATATAGTCAAAACAGCCAGGGGGAAACCCGCCAGGGCAAACATAGCAAGGCTTACATATAGATTAATGCCACTTGCATCAAAAGATAACAGGAATATAATTAGGCAGCTAAAAAACAAACTTAATACTCCTGTTGTAACTACCTTTTTCTTGCCTGTTTTTTTAGCTAAAAGGTTAACGAAGGGAAAACAGATCAGTGCTCCACCAATAGCCAGGACCGCCAATATAGTGATAAAGCCTTCTTCCCGCTGAAAAATTACCACTGCGTAATAGATTAGGCCCAGGGTGATCAGGTTCATGGCAAACTGCAGGAACATCTCGCCCATCAAAAATATCCGAAATGGCCTGATCTTATAGGTTTTTCGCAAAGACTGCCAAGTTCCAAGCTGTTGAGAAGCAACGGGCAGACAGTGAACCTTTTCGTTAAAACCTAAAGTAGCTGTATAGAGTATCAATGCTGAGAAGGCAGCAAAAATTAATACGGCACTGCTGTAAGCTGAACGCATATCTTGGCCCACCTCCTGCAGACCTGCTGTAACCAGCGGAAATACCACTGTAACTATAACCAGTCCTATAATGCCAAAAAAGGCAATCATCGTCGATAAGTTGATGCGCAGGAGGTCGGTATGCCCAAGCTCAGGCAAAAGTGCCAGGTACGGGTTAACATATGATGTAAAGGAAAGATAGAACAGGACCATGGCCATAGTTAACCATAAGCCGTTTGTAAAAGCTTCGCTACCTATATCAGGAGGATAAAATACCATCAACGTAGATAAAGCCAGCGGTAATCCTCCAATAACCAGGAAAAGCTTGCGGCGTCCCAGGCGGGACCGATTATTGTCGCTTAAAGAAGCAATCAGGGGATCAGTAAAGCCGTCGAATATTCGGCCTACCAGTAAGGCTAAGCCCAGTATTGTAAATAAGCTTAAATAAGTGCGGTCCGGAACTAAATTCGGCAGGTTATATTCCGCAGGAGGCAGGTAATAAAATGGCATATAAAGCAGGACCAGGCGCTCGAGCATGGTGAACGCCAGGCTTCCCGATGCATATATCAGCTGCTTGATCGGCGGCAGGGGTAAAACATTTTTATGAGTCATCCTTTTCTCCTTAACCGATAGTAATGAACCGGGGATTCTTGATTGCTTCCTGACATGAAAGTGTTTTGTTTATTATAAACTACCTTTTTAAAAATAGTAATAGAACGTGACAGGGAAACGTTATTTATGAAACTATTACTCATAGATGATTGTCTTAGATATAGAAAGCAAGAAAAAGAATTAAAATGGGGGAATCCAGAAATGTTCAACAACAAATCATTAACCTTATTAACAGTGGTAATCGCCGTTATCATGGCCCTTCTATTCAGCGGATGTGGTCAGGGTGGAGAAACAGTCGTTTCAAATGAAAAACCGCAGTTAATACAAACTTACGGTGAAGCAGAGGTTTCGGCAGAACCTGATCTGGCCAAGGTCAGCCTGGAAATAGAAACCCGCAGTTCTTCTGCTGAAGACGCAGTAGAGGAAAATGCGGCACTTGCTAATGCAGTGCGGGAAACTTTGCTTGAGCTTGGCCTGTCAGAAGATGAAATTACTACCGGTTCTTACCGCCTGAGAACTATCCGGGAAGAAAGGCCGCGAGAAAGACCGCAACCTGATTTAAGAGAACCTGAAGTTGAAGAAATGGAACCTGAAAATGAAGAATTGATTTACTACCAGGCTAATAATGAAATCGTGGCAACTGTAACTGAAATTGATGCTGTTGGTGAAATAATCGATGCTGCTGTTGCAGCAGGAGCGAACAGGGTTAGCCGTATCACCTTCGACCTGGAAGATTCCCAGGACTTAAAGATGCAAGCCCTGGCTGCAGCAACTGAACAGGCTGCCCAAAAAGCTGAAGCCATTGCCGGCGGCGCCGGCGAGTCAATAACCGGCCTCTACAGTATCAGGGAAGAAAGAACCGACTATAGACCCTTCCAGGTCCGGGAGGAAATGATCCAGGAAGAAATGGAAGCCGCAGACGCAGCTCCTACACCGATCACACCGGATGATGTCATCGTCAGGGCATCAGTAGTAGCAGAATATACATTCTAAGCACTGAAAACTTAATAACTATTTTTGGAAAATGGCGGCCTTTTAAAAGGCCGCCATTTTACTATTGATAGTAGCTTTGCAGGGAACATACTTCAACTAACATTTTATGCAGGGCCCGGATTCCCTCCAGGGCTGCCATTGCTCCCTGCATGGTTGTAATTATTGAAACCCCATGTTTAACTGCCAGGCGGCGCATATGCGCTCCATCCGACTGCGCTCCCGAACCGGCCGGTGTATTAATGATCAGGTTAATCGTGCCTGCGTTTATATGATCAAGCAGGTTTGGCCTTCCGGAGCTGATTTTATTAACTTCTTCAACCGCCAGCCCGGCCTTATTAAGCACAGCAGCAGTTCCGGTCGTAGCCAGCAGTTCAAATCCCATCTTTGATAGGGCCCTGGCTAACTCAACTGCCTGCGGCTTGTCACGTTCTGCAACAGTAATTAATATCCTGCCTTGCATGGGAAGAGGGGTTCCAGCAGCTAACTGAGCCTTGGCCATGGCCAAACCAAGATGCTGATCAATACCCATAACTTCGCCAGTTGAGCGCATCTCCGGGCCGAGGACAATATCCATCATGTCAAAACGGTTAAAAGAAAAAACTGCTTCCTTAACTGAATAATACAGTGGAATCTTTTCAGCAGTGAAATCTAGA
>PXBM01000187.1 GCA_003566935.1 Syntrophomonadaceae bacterium
AGAAGTCTCCAAATATATAAGGGAACAAAATAAAGAAGACGACCGGCCGATCAACACCGCCCTGGCCGATGCCCTGAAAGATCTGAAACCCGGGAAAAAATAAATCAAACAAAATGTCCCCGTAACTTACCAACTGACAATACTAGGGTAACCGGCCAAAATCCAATTCGGTCGGTTATCCTAGTTTAATGCTTGAGCATAAAGCTAGTCTTTTAAAGCACTTAATATGGAACGCAATCGCTCGCGATAACCGGCAGCTTCTATTACAGTTCCAGTAACAACAATGTCAGCCCCGGCCTGGCGGACCCGGCGGGCATCAATAGCAGTACGGATACCGCCACCAACAATCAGGGGCACCGTTAACTCCCTTTTGACAGCGCGGATCATCCCGGCTGGAACAGGTTGTGCCGCACCATTGCCGGCTTCGAGGAATACATATGACATACCCATAAACTCTGCCGTTAAAGCATACCCTATGGCCTGCCAGAAGTTATCCCTGGCCACCAGGTCTGCTTCACCTATTTCACCCAGCTTCATACCGGGTTCAACCAGGATATAGCCAACAGACAGCGTTTCAAGATCAAGGCGTTTCAAGATTGAAGAGATCTTGGATTGGGTCCCACTAATAAACTTTGAATTGCGGGAATTGAGGAGACTTAAAAAAAGGAATGCATCAAGGTTAAAACTGATCGAATCGGTTCCGGTAGGGAAAAATAAGACCGGGATTGAAGCCCGCTGTTTAACAACATGGGCGGTTTCAGTCAGGGTGTGTTGTGCAACACCCGTTGAACCACCAACAAAGATCAAATCACTACCAACCTCCTGGGCAGTCTCAGCCAGCCTGCCAGCTGCTTCTGGAGCCTGCCTGGAAGGATCGATCAGAGTAACATGAACAGCACCCTGCTTAAGTTTTTGGTTAATATAGTTTTTAATTTTCATGGCATTTGCCTTCTTTAAGTACTGAAGTATATTCTTCCTTCCCTGAAAACCTGGTAACTGCCAGGCAGAATTATATTAGCTTCCGCTAATCTTATTATAATTTAGTTTGCCTGGTTTGACAACTAAGCAAAATAAAAACCCACCAGACAATTGATTCCGGTGGGTCCATTTATATTTTGTGAGGGTAAAACTTTTAGCGCTTGGAAAACTGTGGAGCACGGCGTGCTTTTTTCAAACCGCACTTCTTGCGCTCTTTCATCCGGGGATCGCGGGTCAAATAGCCGTTTTTCTTTAAAACCGGTCTGTATTCGCCATCAGCCTGCAATAATGCACGAGCGATACCATGCCTTACTGCTCCTGCCTGTCCTGAAAAACCGCCGCCTTCTACCTTGGCAATTACATCAAAGCTACCTTCAGTTTCGGTAGCAACCAACGGTTGCCTGACAATCAGTTTTAAGGTATCCAAACCGAAATACTGGTTCATCTCTTTACCGTTAATCATGATTTTGCCGCTGCCGGGAAGCATGCGTACTCTTGCTACCGACTCTTTACGACGCCCGGTTCCAATATATTGTACTTCGCTCAAGAGCCAGGCCCTCCTTCCGTCTTATCATCCCGCCCTTCTCCCCAGTGTTGCGGTTGCTGAGCCTGGTGAGAATGCTGGTCATCTCTATAAACACGTAATTTTTTAAGCATAGCACGCCCAAGGCGGTTATGCGGAAGCATACCTTTAATAGCCAGGTAAACTGCTTTTTCAGGTTTTTTATCCATCATGGTGGCGTAGTCTATCTTAGTCAGACCACCGGGATAGCCTGAATGGCGGTAATAAAACTTTTGTTCAAGCTTGCGTCCTGTTAAAACAGTTTGAGCTGCATTCAGGACTATAACATGATCCCCGCAATCTAAGTGCGGTGTAAATTCCGGCTTATGCTTTCCTCTCAACAACCGGGCTACCTCGGTTGCCCCCCTGCCCAAAGGCTTTCCAGCGGCATCAATGACATACCAGTTGCGTTTAATCTCTTCAGGTTTAGCCATATAAGTGGTGCGCATATTCCACCCTCTCCTTTAACCTCATCCAGTAAAGCCACAACCTACATTTTAATATACCGGGCAGACCCTGTCAAGCTAATTTATAGGCTTTCTGGGCGGTTCTTAAAATTTTTATCAATACTTATTTATTTTACTCATAACGATAAAATACATTTTCCAGACACAGTCCGTGAGCCGGGACAGTAGGGCCAACAGCAGAAGGGTTAATGCCCAGCAAAGCTGCCTCAACCTGGTCTGCTTCAAGTTTGCCTTTACCGACCCGAATTAATGTCCCGGTTATCAGGCGAACCATCCGGTAAAGAAAACCGCTACCTTCATAATATAAACTGAGGACCTGATCATATTGCTTTTCAATCAAATCGATACTGTAAAGGGTACGCTTAGTATTAGCAACGTTACTGCCTGAAGCCTGAAAAGCTTCAAAATCGTGGGTTCCGGTCAATAATTCAGCTGCTATGCGCATGGCATCCAGGTCAAGCTGACCGGGTAAGTGAAGGCTGTAAAGCCTTTTCATAACCCGGGGGTAAATAGCCCTGTCCAGGGTGTAACTATAAGCTTTCCTCTCAGCTGAAAAACGGGCATGAAAATCTTCAGGGACTTCCTCAGCCCCCTTGACAACAATATCGGAAGGCAGCAGGCCGTTTATCGCTTGCGGTAGATTTTCTACGGCAACCCGAAAAGGGGCAAAATAACTGGCGGCCTGACCAAGGGCGTGTACCCCTGCATCAGTCCTGCCTGCTCCAATTATCCTTATTTCCTGCTTATAAATAACCCCCAGCGCTCTTTCCAATTCACCTTGGACAGTAGGCGCATTAGCCTGGATCTGAAACCCGCTGTAATTGGTTCCATCATAACTGATCCTGATCAGAGTATTAAACATGGAAAGCAGCTCCTTTAGCTTTGCCAAACCACACTTATGTCATCACAACTTCTGAATAAGCTTGTATGATGCTATTATAACTGCACAGCCTGCTTAAGAATACCGGAACGAGCGTAAAGTGCAGGCATGGAAATGCCGGTGACCTGATTATTATAGGCCCAGGATCCAGGCCACTGCCACCATGGCTATGACAACCAGTAAAACAGTCCAGTCCAGCGGCATAATGGTATCTTCATACATACGGGTACGCACTGCGCCAACCTGGTATCCACGTGCCTCCATGGCCAGGGCCAGGTCATCGGCACGGCGGAAGGCACTGACAAACAAAGGCACAATCAGGGGGACCAGACTTTTGGCCCGACGAAAGATAGAACCTGTTTCAAAGTCTGCTCCTCTTGAAACCTGGGCTCGCATCAGGCGCTGGCTTTCCTCCATTAAGGTTGGAATAAAGCGCAGAGCGATTGCCATAATCATAGCTATTTCCTCGGTAGGCAGGCCAACATAGCGAAGGGGCTTTAAAAAGTAACCAATTCCGTGAGTCAAAGCCAGGGGAGTTGTAGTTAAGGTTAACAGCAGTGAAAAAAGAACCAGGGTTATCAGTCTTAAAATAATAAAAATCCCCTGCTGCACTCCATGTGACTCCACCGTGATAAAGCCTATTCGCAATAAAACCACACCACCGCTGGTAAAGAAAAAATAGATAATTATGGCGAATAGTGCTATATAGAGAATCGGCCTGAGCCCTCTTAAAAAATAGCGAAAGGGCACTCGTGTATTCCAGATTAACAGCAGAGCAACGGCAAGCTGGGCCAATAAAGCCTCATATGTATGCAGGCTGAACAGCAGGATTAGCACCATGACCAGGGAAAGTATCTTTGCGCGCGGATTCAAGCGGTGAATTAAACTTTTCCCAGGATAATACTGGCCCAGGGTAATACTTCTGCTCATTTAACCCGATGCCTCCTCAAGCGGTTAATCTCCGCTCTTGCATCTTCCAGGTTGAAAATATCAGATCTTACATCCAGGCCACGTTCAGCAAGATCAGCCATTATTTCAGCAGTAACAGGCGGGGATAAACCCATTTTAATTAACTGACTACGCCTGCCAAATATTTTTTGCGGAAAACCGTCCATCACCAGGCGCCCTTCCTGCAAAACCAGGACCTGATCAGCAAGCGCTGCAACTTGATCAAGATGGTGTGTACAGATAATGAAAGTCATATTTTTTTTCTTGTTGAGAGAAGCCAGGAGTTTAAAAAGTATTTTTTGTCCGCTGTGATCGAGTCCTGCCGTAGGTTCATCCAGAATCAAGACTTCCGGCCTAAGAGACAGAACAGCGGCCAGGGCAACCATCCGTTTTTGACCGGCACTTAGCTGAAAGGGATGGCGATCGATAAATTGTTCAGCTTCCATACCGACCTCTTCCAGTGCTTCTATTACCCTGGTTTGCACTTCTGTTTCTTCAAGGCCAAGGTTACGCGGTGCAAACGCTATTTCATCAAAAATAGTCTCCGAGAAAAAAAGCTCTTCCGGCATTTGAAAAACCAGGCCAATTTTCCTGCGAATTTTCAGAAGTTCATTGCCCTTTTGGCCCAGGTCATGCCCGTCAAAAAACACCCTGCCTGAAGTGGGTTTTAAGAGACCGTTTAAATGCTGGATCAAGGTTGATTTGCCGGAACCGGAACGGCCGATAACCAGGGCAAAACCGCCCTGTTTTATTTCAAAGCTGACATTATCCAGCGCTTTTTTAGCATAGGGAGTACCGGGCATATAGGTATGAGTCAGTCTGTCTGTTCCAATGAACATATGCTGTTCACCAACTCCCGGTTTGTGATAATACCCTCGGGCAAATCAAAGCCATCCTGGCGCAGTAAAGAAGCCAATTCTACTGCTGCGGTGCTCTGCAGCCCAAGGCCATGTAGCAAGCTGGTATTGCCAAGAATTTCTTTCGGTGAACCCTGAGCAACAAGCCGGCCATCCTCTAGGACTACCACCCTGTCTGCCATTACTGCCTCTTCAGGAAAGTGGGTGACATGCACCACGGCAAGCCCCTGTTCACTGTTAAGGTGCTGCACTGTTTGAAGAACATCATTCCTACCTGCAGGGTCGAGCATAGCGGTTGGTTCATCCATTAAAATACAGCCTGGCTGCATAGCCAGAACTCCAGCTATAGCTACTCTCTGCTTCTCTCCGCCTGACAACATATGGGGAGCCTGCTGCAAAAGGTCCTGCAAACCGAGGACCGATGAGACTTGGCCCACTCTTTTTTGTATTTCTGCAGAAGGCAGGGTCAGATTTTCCAACCCAAAGGCGATATCTTCTTCGACTGTAGTTGCGACGAGCTGGTTATCAGGGTTTTGGAAAATCATGCCACAATGTCGACGAATGGAAAGAATATTTTCTTCATCAAAAGTAGAAATGCCCTCAACTCGTACCTCACCATTGGTAGGCACCAGCAGGGCATTAAACAATTTCAACAGAGTTGTTTTTCCGGAGCCATTGGGGCCAATCAGAGCAATATATTCACCGCGATGGACACTTATATTGACCCCGGAAAGGGCGGGAGAAGAGGCTTCCTCTTCACCCGTATATTGATAAGCCAGATCTTTGGCTTCAATAATTATTTCTGAGCGGTTAACCATTCATCAATCACTCGGGCATCAGTTCTAAAATAACCATAGGTGCACCGTCACCACGACGGGATCCTTTATGGACAATACGGGTATAACCACCTTCCCGTCCTTCCATTCGAGGCCCAATCTTTTCGAATAAGGTCGTGACCACATCTTCATCCAGCAAATAGCTCATAGCCTGACGGCGGGCATGTAAATCTCCCCGCTTGCCCAGGGTTACCATTTTTTCAGCCTGTGGACGAAGTGCTTTTGCTTTTGCAGCAGTAGTTTCAATACTGCCATTTTTTAAAAAAGATGTAACCAGGCTGCGCAACAGGGCTCGCCTGGGGCCGCTTTTACGACTCAATTTTTGGTATGGCATACTATAGTTCCTCCTTGAAAGCTTACTCTCCGCCCTGGTTAAAGCCGAAGCCAAGCTCCTGCAGCTTCTGATCAACTTCTTCCAACGATTTTTTGCCCAGGTTGCGTACTTTCATCATTTCTTCCTCACTCTTACGAACCAGCTCACCAACAGTATTAATGCCAGCCCGCTTCAAGCAATTATATGAGCGCACTGACAAATCAAGCTCTTCTATAGTTAAGTCAAGAATACGCTCTCGATCTTCTTCCTTGCTGTCTGAGGCAATTTCAACCTCATCCACTTTCTCAGTCAGGTTAACAAATAGCGAAATATGTGTGTTTAAAACTTTTGCTGCCAGACTGACTGCTTCATCGGGGGCAATGCTACCATCTGTCCAAATTTCAAGGGTTAGTTTATCAAAATCGGTAACCTGCCCAACCCTGGTATTTTCAACCTTGAAGTTAACTTTACGGATTGGAGAAAACATCGAGTCAACAGGTATTACCCCAATTGGTTGCTGAGCCTGTTTATTACGCTCAGCGGGCACATATCCCCTTCCGTTTTCAGCAACCATTTCCATGTAAAGCCGGGCATTTTCTTCAAGTGTACAGATGTAATGGTCTTCGTTGAGGACTTCTACATCAGAAGGCACACTGATATCTTTTGCCCTGACTGCACCTGCTTTATCAATATCGATAACCAGATTCTGAGGCTCGGTGGTATGTATTTTCAGCGAAACGGCCTTCAGGTTAAGGATTATTTCAATTGTATCCTCCAGAACCCCTGGCAAGCTTGAAAATTCATGCAGGGCACCATCAAACTTGACGCTGGTTATAGCCGCGCCAGGTAAAGACGAAAGTAAAATTCTGCGTAAAGCATTACCCAGAGTGGTTCCATAACCTCTCTCCAAAGGCTCAACAATAAAGCAGCCATAATTGTTCTGTTCATCGCTCTCAACAAATTCTATCTTTGGCTTTTCAATTTCTATCATCACGATCTACATTACCCTCCTCGTTTGATATATTGAGGGTCAACTATTAAATTAGCGGGAATAGAGCTCGACAATGAAGTGTTCAGTTACCGGAACATCAATTTCATCACGCTGCGGTATCCTTGTAACTTTTCCTTCAAATTTTTCATGGTCAACTTCCAGCCAATCCACTACTCCCTGCTGCTCCCTGTCTGCCAGTATTTGTTTAAAAACCGGCTTGCTTTTACGATGTTCACGAACAGCTACAACATCTCCGACCCTGGTCAGGTAAGAGGGTATATCAACTTTGCGGCCATTTACTTCAAAGTGGCCATGGTTGATTAACTGTCTCGCTTCAGCTCGGGACCTGGCCAACCCCATGCGATAAACAACTGTATCAAGTCGGCTTTCTAATATCTGCAACAAAATTTCACCGGTAACCCCTTTGCGGCGGTCAGCCTCTTTAAAGTAACGGCGAAACTGCCTCTCCATTACGCCATATATACGGCGCGCTTTCTGTTTTTCACGCAGCTGCTGTCCAAACTCTGAAAACTTCTGCCTGCCCTGGCCATGTTCTCCCGGTGGGTAGGCATGCCGGATTACAGCACATTTATCAGAATAACAACGATCACCTTTTAAATATAGCTTATCTTTTTCTCTGCGGCACAAACGACAAACTGCTCCAGTGTGGCGTCCCATTTAAGTAATGTTACACCTCCTTCAATATGTAATAACTAAACTCTCCGCCTTTTCGGAGGACGGCATCCATTATGCGGTATTGGAGTTACATCTCTAATTGCATTAACCTCCAGGCCGGCTGCCTGCAGCGAACGGATCGCCGCTTCGCGTCCTGCGCCGGGGCCTTTAACGTATACCTCCAACTGTCTCATGCCATGATCCATGGCAACCTTGGCTGCTGACTCTGCAGCCAACTGGGCAGCAAACGGCGTTGATTTTCTAGAACCTTTAAAGCCTACATTGCCGGCGCTGGACCAGGAAATACCATTCCCGTCAACATCGGTTATGCTGATAAAAGTATTGTTAAAGGTTGATTTAATATGGGCAACCCCGCGCTCAACATTTTTTCTTTCACGTTTTTTGGTGCGGGTAACTTTTTTCTTAACCAATTTAAGTTA
>PXBM01000020.1 GCA_003566935.1 Syntrophomonadaceae bacterium
AGCATTGGAGGTATTTGTAAGTGATTTTTCTT
The DNA here is from genome assembly GCA_003566935.1 of Syntrophomonadaceae bacterium. Taxonomy (GTDB): domain Bacteria; phylum Bacillota; class Dethiobacteria; order DTU022; family DTU022; genus T3SED10-7. Next base: position 33 of record PXBM01000020.1, read on the forward strand.
GACAGAGCAGTAACCATGGTTTAGAATTATGTTGTAAGAAAAGAAAATATTAGCAGTCCTGCTGCTCATAGTTATTAGACATGAGAGAGCACCGGGGAATAAGCCCTTGTGCTCTTTTTATATTTTCTGCCGGGAGGAGATTGATGATGGGTTCGGTGAAGGGGATTAAAAATAGTATGCCGCTTACCATTAATGGCGGCGGTTTTACCGTCCAGGATGTAGTTCGCGTCGCAAGGGAAAAGGCCCGGGTCAATATTTCGATCGAAGCGCTCGAAAGGGTAGAGCACTCAAGGGCTATGCTGGAAAAGCTGGTTGATGAGGATGCCGTGGTTTACGGTATCACCACCGGTTTTGGCCGTTTCAGCGATGTTAACATATCAAGGAAAGATGCAATTCAGCTGCAGAAGAATTTAATCGCCAGCCATGCAACCGCGGTGGGAAAACCGCTGCCTGAGGAAGCGGTCCGGGCAGCACTTTTGTTAAGATTAAATGCCCTGGCTCGCGGGTGTTCGGGAGTAAGGCCACTGCTAGTGGAACAACTGGCCGAGGTATTAAATAGAGGTGTTGTACCACTCATTCCCGAACAGGGTTCTCTTGGTGCCAGCGGTGACTTGGCGCCTTTATCGCACCTGGCCCTGGTTTTAACCGGGCAGGGTGAAGCTTTTTACAACGGTGATAGGATGACCGGGGCGGAAGCCTTATCTGCTGCAGGTATTGAGCCTGTAACCCTGGTTGAAAAAGAAGGCCTGGCCCTGATTAATGGAACACAGATCATGACTGCTATCGGGATACTGGCTTATCATGATGCTGTAAATATACTAAAAGCAGCCCTGATCACAGCAGCTTTAACTCTGGAAGCTCAGCTTGCTGTGCCTGATGCTTTTAATCCGCTGATAGCTAGTGTGCGCTCCTATAGTGGTCATGAATATACATCTGATGCCATTTTGCGCCTGATTGAGGGCAGCCGCCTGATTGGCAGCGATCGCCGCAAGGTCCAGGATGCATACAGCCTGCGCTGCATCCCCCAGGTCCATGGGGCAACGACCAATGCCCTTGATTACGTGAACAGCATCCTTGAAGTCGAAATAAATTCTGTCAATGACAATCCCATGCTTTTCCCCGAAGAAAACCGGGTCCTTTCAGGAGGCAATTTCCACGGACAGCCTGTTGCCCAGGCCATGGACTTCATGGCAATAGCGGTAGCTGAACTGGCTAATATCTCCGAAAGGCGGATTGAACGCCTGGTGAACCCGGCTTTAAGCGGTCTCCCCCCATTCCTGGTAAAAGACGGGGGCCTTAATTCAGGCATGATGATTGCCCAGTATACTGCGGCTTCACTGGTCAGTGAAAATAAGGTGTATTGCCACCCGGCCAGTGTCGATTCTATACCGTCCTCGGCCAACCAGGAAGATCATGTTAGCATGGGTACAACGGCAGCCCGTAAGGCACGTACCGTGGTTGACAATACAGCCCGTGTAATCGGCATAGAGCTTTTAACGGCAGCCCAGGCTGTCGATTTCCGGGGAGCTGAAAATATGGGCCGCGGCACTGCTGCCGCTTACAGGCTGCTGCGTGAAGAAGTCGATTTTCTCGAAAAAGACCAGGTTCTTTACCCCCTGATTGATAAAGCAATTGACCTGGTTTGCAGCGGACAGCTGGTAGAAGCAGTGGAAAGGGAAGTTGACCTTTCCCGCTAGCATCAAATCTGTGGCAGATTTTTGATGCTTAAGGACCGTCTTAGTGATAAAATATCTAGTACTACATCGAAATAATTAGAGCTGAGCGGTGCCAAGGGGACGGTTCGAGCGTCCCGAAGCGACGCGTAGGCCGAAGGGAAGACGATGGAACCGTCCCTGTGGCTTAGCGGGCCTTGCTATACAGCTTAGGTTTCACTGTAGTGCTAGGATGGAATTAATGAAAAGGCGGGAAGATGAAAATGGAACAAATCGGTAAAACCGCAATCATGTATGCCCTGGCTGACGGTGATCTTGAAAAACAAGTTAAAACATCAGCTGAAGCTGACGGATTTAAGCTGATCAAGGGTAGGGTCGGTTCAATGAGCACAGATAAGATTTTTGCTGCCGTGGAAACGGCTGCCCAGCGTGAAGGTTTGATCAGCAAGGATTATTACCGGGATACCCATGCTCTTTACCATACAATCCTCGAGGCTTTTACCGGCATCTGCAGGGGGCAGCTGGGCCTGGGTGATATCATGCGAACAGTTGGGTTAATGTTTACAGTGGTCAGGGGACCGCGCACGATACATGATAGCCATGATGGCGAATGGCTGGCCGTGGTTCTTTACGGGACAATCGGTGCCCCGGTTAAGGGTTATGAACATGAAACTATTGGCCTGGGTATGAATCACCTGTAATCGATTAATTTTAATTATATAGCTCTACCTGGAAGCCTGAAAAACAGGCGGCCATTAAAATTTGGAGGTGTTTAATATAAGCACGTATCGTTCTAACTACAACCAACAGTTATCGCCGCAATTAAAATGGTTCAGCACGGGTCAGCTGGAGGAAATTCACAGCGCCACTGTCGATGTTCTTGAGCAGGCCGGGGTGCGGGTTGACCATGATGAAGCACTAAAGCTTCTGAAAGATGCCGGATGCATCGTTAAGGATTGCGTGGCAAAAATACCGGGATGGTTAATTGATGAAGCAATCAGGCTGGCCCCTTCTAAAATAAATATTTATGATCGTGAAGGCAATCCGGCCATGAACCTGGAAGCAAACTACACCTATTATGGGGCCGGTTCCGACCTGCCTTTCCACCTTGATTTTGAAACAGGACAGAGAAGAAGTTCAGTCAAGCAGGATGTGATTAATGCAGCCAGGCTGATTGATAAGCTGCCAAATTATGACTTTTCGATGAGCTACGGTATTCCGACTGACATGCCGGCGGCAAAAGGTGATCTGCACCAGTTTGCAGCCCAGGTGCTGCACTGCTCCAAGCCGATTATTTTTACCTCTTTTAACAGGGAGAACCTGAAAACTATAATCGACATGGCAGCAGCTGTTACCGGCTCACATGAGGACCTGCGCGATCGCCCCTTCATTATTCTCTATGACGAACCGATTTCACCGCTTATCCATACCAGTGAAGGCATGGACAAGATGTTGACCTGCGTTGAATACGGAATTCCTGTTATCTATACCCCCGGTGTAGTTGCCGGTGGAACCTGCCCGGTAACCAAGGCCGGCACCATTGTCCAGATGAATGCGGAAAGTATTTCCGGTCTGGTTATTGCCCAGCTAAAGAAAAAAGGTTCGCCTGTAATTATCGGTGGCGGGGCAACCCCAATGGAAATGAGTACCACGGCCACCCTGTACGGTTCACCAGATGCGGCCATGAATTACTGTGCCATGACTGAACTGGCCAAGTTTTACGGCCTGCCTAACTTTACCGAGGCCGGCTGCTCCAATGCACCGGTGCCCGATGCCCAGGCCGGGATGGAAGCTTCCACCGGACTGCTTTTAAACCAGCTGGCCGGAGCTAACCTGGTTCACGATGTAGGCTACCTTGATGGCGGCAAAACCGGCTCACTCCCCTTCCTGGTCATGAATGATGACTTTATTAGCGCCGCCAAATATATAGGAGCGGGAACGGTGGTTAATAAAGATACTATTGGCACTGAAACCATTGCAAAAGTAGGTCCTTCCGGCCATTATCTTGGTGAGGAACATACCATGAAATATTTCCGCAGCGAAATATGGTCACCCACAGTCTTTAACCGGACCATGTATCAGAACTGGGAGCAGGAAGGCAGCAAAGACATTGTGGAGCTGGCCATGGATAAAGCAAGGCATATTTTAGAGAACGAATCGGTTAATGCACCTACACCGGAAGCAGTTGTTAAGATTAATAACCTGCTTTAAGTTTATATAAATATTGAAGTTCTAAAAGGTGAAACTTAAGTATATATCGAATGTAGAATACTGCTCATAAAATATCATGAAATGCCAAGGAGTTGATGCTTGGAAGCTTTTTTGACTTGAAAGCATAGTGCAAGATTCTATAAGAGGGATTAATTTGTTTTTAAGGAGGAGTAAAAATTGTATAAAAAAGTTATGTTTTTATTGGCCCTGCTGCTGGCAGCAACCATGATTGTAGTATCCTGCGCACCTGATGAGGATATTGCCGTTGATGATCCAGTAGATGAGCCTGTCGATGAACCGGCAGTAGGTGATAATATACTGCGCAGTGCTTACTATGCACCTACGAACATGGATCCGGCATTCTTGAGCACTGTAGCAGATGACCAGATTGGCCGCCAGTGGTCAGATTTCTTGGTTTTTATCGATGAAGAAAATGAGCCTGATGAAAGTCGTAGTGTGGCTGAAAGCTGGGAAGCTGATGAAACAGGTACTGTCTGGACTTTTAACCTGCGCGAGGGTGTTCTTTTCCATGACGGTAAAGAGATGACTTCCCGCGATGTAAAATTCACCTTTGATCGACTGCGCGATCCCGACATTGGTTCGGCAACGGTTGGTCTTTACTCAAATATCAATGAGATCAACGCACCTGATGATTATACATTGGTATTTGAGTTGGAAGAGCCTAACCCTGACTTTCTGAGGGACTTAGGTGATTACCATGCTTTGATCATGGATGCCGACAATGATGACTTTGCTACCAACTTCAATGGTACTGGCCCTTTCATGGTTGAGCGCTATGAACCGGAAGATCGCATTGTTTTTACCCGTAATCCCGATTACTGGATGACTGATGATGAAGGTAATCAACTGCCTTATCTTGATGGGATTGAGATCATCTTCCTCGGTGAATCTTCAGCCCAGGTCGAAGCCCTTCGCGGAGGGCAGGTTGATTACCTGATTTACCTGCCGACCGAATTTGTGGCCATGCTGGAAGATGACCCCAATATTAATGTGCTGCAGGCACCTTCCAATACTGCTTACGTCCTGCGGATGCGTTCTGACCGGGCTCCGGCTGACGATGTTCGGGTGCGTCAGGCCCTGAAAGCAGGAACCAACCGCAGTGATATTATTGACGGTGCTTTAGATGGTTACGGTTACCCCGGCCGTGATACGCCGATCGGACCGGCCTATGACGAGTTCTATCTTGATGTGCCCGAGCCACAGCGTGATGTAGAAAAAGCAAAAGAACTGCTGGCTGAAGCCGGTTATGAAGACGGTCTGGAGATTACCATTCATACCCAGGAATCTTCTCCTGTACCTGCCATAGCAACTATCTGGCAGGATCAGATGGCAGAGATCGGTGTGGATGTTGATATCCAGCTGGTACCTTCAGATGTTTACTACGGCGGAGATGATATGTGGCTCGAAGTAGACTTCGGTATTACCGATTGGGGTTCACGTCCTTACCCGCAGCCTTACCTTGATTTAGCCTATGTCTGTGATGCCCAGTGGAACGAAAGCCACTGGTGCGATCCCGAGCTGGACGAACTGGCTGCTGCAGCAGCAAAAGAAATGGATCATGATGAGCGGGTCCGTCTTTATCATGAAATTCAGGAGATTTTCATGGAGCGCGGACCGATCCTCGTATTCTTTGTCAACAACTTGTGGGGAGCTAGTGATCGCCTGCAGGGTCTTGAGCCTACAATGGGCCTCGGCACCGCGCTGGACCTGCGGACTGTTTATATTGAGGAGTAAGTCAGGTATTTGCTTGCCGGTTTAATACCGGAATAAATTAATAAAATCTGCTCCTGTGATGCCCGGGGGGGGCGGGTCGATTGATAAAAACACTGCGGCGGGCGTTAATGCCTGCCGCAGTTATTAAAATATCTCCTGTGAGGAGGTAGTCTATGGCATTAACAAAACCTTTGGTTTTGCAATTGTACTTTTATTCATCTCAGCTTTTGGATCTTTTATTGCGCCCTATTCATTTACAGAACAAAACCTGGCAAGTCGCCTCGACACACCCTCAGATGAATACATTTTTGGCATAGAGGTTTGGGCTATTGCCATACTTGGCTGTGGCACGAAGTCTCAAAAATGCAATAATTAAATGAATTTGTGAGGATAGACATAGTTCTGAATTGAAGAGGTATTTAGAGGAGGCAATAACATTGAGTAAAAAGTGGATAATTATAATGGTATTAGTTTTAATAATGGGAGTATTTTTTGTATCCTGTGCCCCGGATGAGGCAGATGTGCCGGCAGAAGAACCTGAAGAGCCGGAAGAAGCGATATCAGATAAACACGGAGGCATACTTCGTTTTGCCTTCTATGCTCCGACTAACATGGATCCTGCTTTTTTGAGCACAATTGCAGATGAGCACATCGCGCGCCAGTATTCTGATCATCTGGTATTTATTGATGAAGAAAACATGCCGGACATTAACCGCAGCATAGCGAAGAACTGGGAGTCCAATGATGAAGCGATGGTTTGGACATTTGAGTTAAGAGAGGGAATAACCTTTCATGATGGAAAAGAGATGACCTCTGAAGACGTTAAATTCACCTATGATCGTCTGCGTGATCCGGACATTGGAGCGGCAACTGTGGACATGTACTCCAACATAGTTGATATAACCACACCGGACGACTATACAGTAATTTTTGAGTTAGAAGAATCCAATGTAGACTTTTTGCTTGACTTAGCAGATTACCATGCTTTGGTCATGGATACCGATAATCCCGATTTCAACACTAACTTTAATGGGACCGGTCCCTTCATGGTGGAGCGCTATGAACCGGAAGATCGCATTATTTTTACCCGTAACCCCGATTATTGGATGACTGACGATGAAGATAATCAGCTGCCCTATCTCGATGGAATGGAGTTTTTATTTATAAGTGACTCATCGGCTCAGATAGAAGCACTACGTGGTGGTCAGGTAGACTACCTGATATACTTGTCCGCCGAATTTGTGCCGATGTTAGAGGAAGACGAGAACACTGTAGTATATGAGGCGCCATCGAACACGGCATGGGTAATTCGGATGCGCTCAGACCAGCCGCCGGCTGATGATGTTCGTGTGCGGCAAGCCTTTAAAGCAGCCACTGACCGCAGCGCAATTTTGAAAGGAGCGATTGACGGTTTGGGAGTTACAGGCCGTGACACGCCGATTGGCCCTGCTTACGGCGATTTTTACCTTGATGTTCCCGAGCCTGAACGTGATGTGGAAAAAGCAAAAGAATTGCTGGCAGAAGCCGGATACGAAGATGGCCTGGAGATCACTATTACCACGCAGGAATCATCCCCCGTACCTGCTATTGCTACAATATGGCAGGAGCAGTTGGCTGAAGCCGGTATAAATGCAGAGATTCAGCTTGTTCCCTCGGATGTATACTTTGGTGCCGACAACATGTGGTTAGAAGTAGATTTTGGGATTACCGACTGGGGTTCCCGTCCCTATCCCCAGCCTTATTTAGACTTAGCGTATACCTCTGATGCTCCTTGGAATGAGACCCACTGGTCAGATTCGGAGCTTGATGAACTGGCCAGGCAAGCAGGCAGAGAGCTTGACCATGATAAGCGGATTCAACTTTACCATGAGATTCAGGAAATATTTATGGAGCGTGGTCCGATCATTGTTCCGTTCTTTAACAACAACCTGTGGGGGGCCAGTGCTGATTTAAAAGGTGTTCAGCCGACTAGCGGTTTGGGTACAGCGCTTGATCTGCGCACGGTATACTTTGAATAGTGAGCATTAAGACTGTTTGCCGGTTTAAAACCGGAACAGAATATTTAAACCTGCTCTCGCGATGCCCGGGGGGACAGGTTAGCTGAGAAAAGTTCTGCGGCGGGCATTGATGCCCGCCGCAGCTTTAAGAAAATCTCCTGTAAGGAGGTAACCTATGGCATCTTCGAATCTTTCATTTTTTGCAAACTTTTGGCGTCGCTTCAGGCGCTATCCTACTACGTACATTGGTTTTGCAATTGTAATTATGTTTTTATTCATCGCT
>PXBM01000132.1 GCA_003566935.1 Syntrophomonadaceae bacterium
ACCGGCAACTAAACCTGTAGACGCGTGTGCCTCGCTCTTTAGGACGGGGGTTCGACTCCCCCCACCTCCACTTGCTGCTCGGCCTACTCACCGGGTGATGCTGAGCGCATCAGTGAGAGGCCCGATCTTCAAAGTATCCGTCCCCGCTGCTTCAGTTCCTCAATCGTCAAACCCTTGCGACCATTGGTCTCCCCGATTTCCCGCTGCCGCCGCTCGCGGGCGTATCTTTCGGGCTCCTCCTGATCGAGCTCGTCGATAAAGACCTCGCGCCGTTCATTTGAAGAACGGATGATCGCGAGCGCGATCTTCAGGATATCGCGTGCCTGTTCTCCGTTCAGCAGCGGTTCTTCGCGGCCGTGAATCGCGGCGATGAAGTTGTGCGTCGCATTCCTGAATCCCGCCGCCCAATCGGAGTCCAGGTTGTCGAAATGGTTCCAGCGGCTTCCGTCAAAATGGCTGAGTACCGGTCCGCTCTTGAGGTTGCCCGTGGCCCTGTTGACCAGAATGATTCCGCGCGAACCGGTTATCTCGAACCACTCGTCGTTGGCGTAATATTTGGAGGGCATATTCATGTCCCAGCAGTGCGTGTAATCGCAGCTTCCGTACCTGATTCCGTCCTTGTACTTCCAGATGATATTTGCCGGACAGTCAACAATCCCGTCGGCCGAGTCAATCCAGGCGAAGACCCGATCGATCTCACCCAGCAGGTACCAGGCAAGACACCACATGTGGTGGCCATGGTCAAAAGTCTGCATCCCCCGCCCCTCGATATTCTCCTGTAGACGCCATTCCCATGTCCGCGGATCAATCTCCCATCCCCCGCTGGAGCCGCTGATAAACTTGATCCGGAGGTTGATCGGGTCGCCGATAACGCCGTTGTCGATCATCGCCTTGGCTCTCTGCAGCGGCGGATAGAAGATGTAATTCTCGATAACCTTGTACACACGATCGGATGCGGCAACCGCAGTCAGCATGCGATTGGCACTCGGGAGGTCTATTGTCATCGGTTTCTGCACCATGATATGTTTGCCCGCTGCGGCCGCCTCGAGGACCATGGGTTCGTGCAGCTTCTGTGGTGTCAGAATCTCCACGGCGTCGATATTCGGGTCGGCGAGCATGTCGTGATAATCCAGGTAGTACTTCTCCGCGCCCCATTCGGCCTGTTTCTGCCGTGCGGTCTCTTCCGTCCTGGTACTGACGCCGTATATGCGGGCTTCGGGGTTATCCCTGTAACCCAACGCGTGCAGGTCGGAAATTCTGCCCAATCCGATGAAGCCGACGTTGATCTTGTCCATTGTTTACAATCCTATTCTATGTTTTTCTGACTGAACCTGGTCACACCAGTTACCGACATTCCAGCTTCCGAATACTCCCAATCCACCGAGTTCGTCCGGCCCGCTGTAGACGGGAACGTACACGATCGACAATCCGTCGTAGTCGTACGCCGTAGCGAGCGCGTCATCGAGGTCGGCGAGCGTCTCCACACCCCCAAAGGCCGAGACTCCCTTGAAGGCGCGGGCCAACTGCACGTAGTCGACCTCCACCTGGTCGTCGGTGGCAAAATCCGCTCCGTACTGGGCGGCCTGCAGGCCACTGATCGCCGCCATCCGCCGGTTGTCAAGCAGTACTATCATGCCGCGAAGGTTGAATTGCACCGCGTCGAGCAAGATCTGCGGCGACATCAGGAAGCTTCCGTCACCTGTGAAGGCAATTGAGTAGACCGGGGACTCGCTCATGGACGAAGCGAGCAGCGCCGAGACCGCGAAGCCCATATACGACGATCCGGTATCGCTATACGTCCTGCGCGGTTGAGAGTCCCGCACCAGCTGGAACCCGTTGGCCTGGACATCTCCGGCGTCAAAGATCTTTACCGCGTCACGCGAGTCGGCAAACCCGATTGCCCGCTCCAGCACCGCCGGTTGGGTGAGTAGCTGCCGACCCCATTTGGAATCGTAAATCAGCGGATTCTCGATCCGTTGCTGTCTGAAAGCATCCCACTCTCCGCGCTTGCGGCGACACAGGGTGTGCCAATCATCCCGGCTACCGGCCGCGTCGGTTTCCAGGATTGCATTCAGCTGCCGCAGGACGGTGGTGCAATCCCCGACCAGCGGGAGCGACCGGTTATAATGCAGCGCATCCTCCAGACGGGTATTGATATTGATGATTTCCCTGGTAGTACGCCAGGCGGTCCCCGAGCTGTCCCACTGACAGACACCGCGGGCGCCGATAACTATCGCGAGTTCACAGTTTTCCATCGCGAAGTTTCCCGAAATCGATCCCTTGGATCCTCCCACGGTCATGTTTCGTTCATGACCGTCGGGAAGAATGCCCGGTACCTGCGGCCCATGAACGTAGACCGCGCCGGACAATTCGAGAAATCGTGCCAGGACATCCGGTTCCAGCGTACGCGCTCCGCCCCCGACCTTTACCGTGATACGTCGGTAGCGCCGGATGGTTTCCGCCGCGGCATCGCAGCCGGCCTGATCCGCGTGAATCTCGCCGGCGATTCGTGCCGGCAGCGGCAGTTCGGCCAGGTTCATTCCCGTGATGACCTGTCCTTGAACGTTCATGGGAAGCAACAGAAAGAACGGTTCTTCCCGGGCAGGATTGAATACGGAATTGTAGCCCCACTTCAGCGCGGTGAACACCGCTTCAGGCGTACCCAGCGAATAACAGCCGCCCATCGTCGACGTCAGTCGGAGATAGAGATCCTGTTCGCGTCGCGCGATCTGTTGCATGTTGGGACCTTCGTTGTGCGTTGTCTCGTCGCCGAAGATGTAGTACACCCCCAGGCCGTTGGACTGCGCTACCAGAGAACCGGCAAACGCATGCAGCGCACCGGGGCCGATCGAGGTTACAACCGCCGCCCGCTCCCCATACTGCCAACGCAGCTGCGCGGCCGCGTGCGACGCCTCTGTTTCGTTGCGGACGTTGAAGACGCGCACAAGCCCCGCCTGCTGATAGGTCCGTAGAACCTCGGCGATATCGGTGCTACCGTGTCCGAAAACGCCGACAAATTTCCGCACGCCCTGATTGAGCAATCCGAGCAGCAGCGCCTCGCTCAGTGTGACATCCTGAAACTGCTCGAACGTCCCGGCCTCGAGTGCATGTTGCATCGACCCGGCCTCCCGGATGAGCCGGGCGCGTCTCTGGCGAAGTTCAAGGTGATTTGTCATACGTTCATTCCTTTACCGCTCCCATAGAGAGTCCTCGAATAAAATGCCGTTGCATGAAGATGAAAAGCAGAAGCGTCGGGATTGTTGCAATCACGAACGCCGCTGCCTGGCTGCCCCAGGCAAGCCCGTACTGACCGCGCAGCTGCATGACGCCCATCTGAATTGTCATCTTGGTACTGCTCTTGATGAGAACCAGAGGCCAGAGAAAATCGTTCCAGATCCAGGTGAACTGCAGGATCATCAGCGCCGTGATCGCCGGTCTGGCCAGCGGCAACATGATCCTGAGCAGGATGGTTCTCTCGTTGCAGCCGTCCATCTTCGCGGAACTGCGCAGCTCGTCGGGGATGTCACGGAAGAAACTGGCAAGGATCAACGTACAGATCGGGAGTCCGAAACCCACGTGCACGATCACCAGCGCCCCGAGAGTATCGAGAAGGTTCAGAGAGTTGAACACACGAAAGAGCGGGATGAGCACGGTCTGCGGAGGAAAGAACATTCCCGCGACAATCAGGATGAACAGCGAGCGGCTGAACCGAAACCGCAGTTTGCCAAACGCGTACCCGGTGAGACAGCCGAGCCCGATCGATATGACGGTTGCGGCACAGGTGACGATGACGGTATTGGTGAGGAAGACGTGGATGTTCCCCTGAACAAAGGCGGTTATGAAGTTGTCCAGCACCGGGGGAAGCGGGGGCTTCCAGAATCCGTCGCGGATGATGTTCCGATTCAGTCGAAACGCCGTGGTCAACGCCCCGTAGATGGGAACCAGAAAGATCACGCAGAACAGGATTACAGCAGAATATACCACCGCCCGGTACGCCGCGGCCTCGCGCCTGTATTGTGCCAGGGACTTCATGCCTGGTTCCTCTGCATGACCGATCGGAAGTAGACGATGATGATTATCAGAATCATGAAGAACAGCATATTCGCGATGGCGCTTCCGTATCCCATACGATAATTCCAGAATGCTTCGCGATACATGAGCGTTGTAAGAACCTCGGAGGAGCGAAACGGGCCACCCCGGGTCATTATATAAACTATATCAAAACTCTTTAACGAGTTTATCACGGTCAACGAAACGACAACGATCGTGGTGTTCTTCAATTGCGGAAGAACCACGCCAAAGAACAGTTGTATCCGATTGGCGCCGTCGATTTCCGCGGCTTCGATCAGGTCGGCCCGGACACTTTGCAGACCTGCAAGAAAAAGGATCATGCAGAGTCCCGTATGCTGCCACGCCGCGGCGACGATTACAGACAAGAGCGCGGTATCCGGTTCGGCAAGCCAGGCGCGTGTCAGCTGGGGCAAACCGACGGCCTCAAGCGAGAGGTTGAGAATCCCCAGTCGCGGTTCGTAGATGAAGGTCCAGACCATGCCCGCAATGACGTAAGAGAAGATCATGGGCAGGTATATGACGGACTTAAAGAAGACCGCGCCTCGGATATCCTTGTCCAGCAACACGGCCAGGAGCAGGCCCAGCAGGGTGGGTAGCAGCAGAAAGACGGTGACCCAGACGAAGTTATGCAGCAGCGCTGAACTGAAAGCGCGATCGCTGAACACGAGCAGGTAGTTGGCAAAACCGACAAAATTGAAAAACTCGGAGATACCGTTCCAGTCGGTCAGGCTCAGGTAAAGGGATTGCAGGAACGGTATGATGATCACCAGCACATAGACGGCGAACGGAACCGCGAGGAACTGTAATACTACACCTTTCTTTTCCATGGAGCGCCTTTTTCCCGTTTGACGATCGTTTCACATTTGATATGTGGAAGGTATTCCAATTCCGCTGAATGCGCCATGGGCCCGCGTTTATCACGCAACCGGGCGGAGCGTTCCGCGCGAAGGCGAGGGGTGTGACGCCACACCCCTCGTTGCTGATCCGCACGATGCGGGTGTCCCGTTACATTCCGGTTTCCTGCAGTCCCCGAATCTTGCCCGCTTCGGTTTCCCGGAGGATACGCTGATATTCGTTGGGCATGGCCATGAACTCGGAGAAGGCGTCGAGACCGACGTCCGCAACCGGCGGCGGAGTAGCGAGATCGTAATTGAACGCCCAATTGGGCACTTCTTTCAGGTATTCCTGGACCTTCAGCTGCAGGACATTGTAGATATCGCTCGAGACGTGTCGATTAGGAGCCAACGCGCCCGATCCCCGGTTGAAGGTGGTTTGCGGTCCGACAGCAGCCAGCTCCGCGAGAACCTTGCGGGCGATGTCCTTGGATCGCGCATCCCGGGCAAGCACTACACCGTCTATAGGACCGACCGCCACGTTTGCAACTGCAGGATCTACAACCGGAAAGGGGAAAAAATCGTAGTCTTCACCGGCCTCCCACCCGATCTGATCGTCCAATTGCATGAACCAGGTTCCCATCAGCGTCATCGCCGCCTGGCCGGTGCCTACCATGGTGGCGGCTTCCGCCCAATCGTAGGCGTTTGCGTTCTGCACGAAGTAACCACGATCGACGAGCAGTTTCCACATCTCGAACGCCCGGGCCACTTCTGGATCCGTGTAGGAAGCGGTGCCCGCCATGAGCTCGGCACGATACTGCGGACCGGCAGTTCTCAAGAGAGGATAATCCAACCAGAACTGGGCGGGCCAGCGCTCGCGCGAACCCAGCGCGATCGGTGTGATTCCGGCGTCCTTCAGCGCCTCACAAACGGCGAGGAACTCATCCCATGTTTCCGGGGGAGTAACGCCGGCCTGAGCAAACGCGGCCTTGTTATAGAAGAACGCCACGAAGTGCTGCGTGAGCGGGAGAAAGTATTTCCTTCCGTTGTATTCCGTCCCCTGCAGAACCGCGTCGGAGAAGAGATCATCGAGTCCGAACTCGCGGTAGACGTCGTCTATCGGCTCCAGGCGGTCCGCATCCACGAGAAACTGAACCTGAGCGCCCGCCCAGTAGGAGAAGAGATCCGGAGGGTTCCCACCCGACAGCATAACCCGGATACTGGTCTTGAACGCTTCATGATCGAGTGGACTATGTGACAGACGGACCCCGGGATTGTCCCGGTTGAACTCGGAGACAAGCTCCTCGATTCCACCGGCAAGAGAGCCGGAAAAATAGTGGAAAAACGTTACATCCTGTGTCTGCTGTTGCCTGCCACCTGCACCGAACACGATTCCCGGCAGCAGTGAGATCAACCCGATGCATACCAAACCTGCAATTAACCGCTTCATGTTTCCTCCTGAATTTCAACCATGGTACATTAACGTTAATGTTTACACTCTATTCCCGATTGCCGAAGCTGTCAACAAAAATCGACGTCATGGCGCCGGTAATCGGTAGCAATTGCGGATTCCCGGCGTTCCTTGCCCGTATTGCGGGCATTGACAGGGAAACAACGGTGGCGTACTCTGCAAAATACATTATCGTTGAGGGGAACACGCCTGGTGAAGTATGTAACACTCAAAGACATTGCGGAAATAGCCGGTGTTTCCATCAACACAGTAAGTCGGGCGCTGCACGACAAGAACGATATTGGAATAGAAACGAAATTGCGCATCCGGGCGATCACCGAGGAGCTCGGATACATTCCGGATCAGACAGCGGCACGGCTCCGAACAAAGAAGAAGCAGACGATCGGCGTGATCATCACTCACATGAACAACTCCTTCTATGCGCATATCCTGCAGGGAATCCACGATGCGGTTTCCCGGCTCGGATACACGATGATTGCGTTGGGCAGCAACGAGAATCTCGATGAGGAACAACGGGCGCTGGTGTCGCTGAAGGCAAACCGCGTGGCGGGATTGATCATTGTTCCCTCCCAGGATCTGATCAACAGCCTGGATTTCGACCGGATCAACGTGCCCCATATTACGATTGTCAGAAAAGGAAGGCTGAACACCCAGAGCTACTTCATAACAGATTCCCACCAGAGTGGCGTGCTGGTGGCAGGACGTTTTCTGGATTGCGGCCGCACTTCTCCCGGCTACATCGGGTTCGACGCGATGGTCTCCTGCAACAAGGACCGTCTGGTCGGTTACAAAAAGACACTCGAGCAATCGTGCATTGCGCTACCAAAGGAAGCAACGATTCACTGCGGTTCGGACATGCAGTCCGCGTATGATGCAGCAAAACAGCTGTTGAAGAAGAAAAGGGATATCGACGCACTCTTCGTATACAACGACTATATGGCGATCGGCGTCTTGCGTGCGTTGCACGATCTGAAGATCAAGGTGCCGGATAGTATTTCGGTGATCGGTCACGACGACATCGACGAGGCGAGTATGTTAGTGCCCGCGTTGAGCACCGTCCGGGTCCCGAAGTATAGTCTCGGTTACGAAAGCGCATCGAGTCTCATTCACCTGATTGAGAAGAAGGATTCCTTTTCGAAATCGGTCCTCAATACACCGGAACTGATCGTCAGGGAGACGTAGAACGCTAAGTCAACCCGGCATCTGCCGGCAGGTCGTCAATGGTATGGATGCGGATCAGCTCGTAGGCCGGCTCCTCGTAGGGATGCGCGGCGAGCAGCGCCTCGACCGCAGCGCGCACAGCCGCATCCTGGCAGATCGTCTCAACCCGCAGCTCGGGTACGGTCTCGATTTCGCCGACCGTACCGATAAAGGGATCGGCGCCGGCAAGCGGACGGAACTGGCCGCTGCCCGCGGTCTGCCACGAACACGAGTCGTAGTTGCGATAGCGGCCCGCACCGGCGTCAAAGACCGCCTGTTTGACGCTCTCGGCGTGCGCCGCAGGCACAAAGAATATGAGCTTGTACATAAAAC
>PXBM01000222.1 GCA_003566935.1 Syntrophomonadaceae bacterium
GGTAATAATAAAGAATCCGGCACCAGTCAACGTTGATATCAAGGCAGCATACAACCAGTAAGGGTTGAGGTTAAAAAAAATGATAACTAAAAGTGTTACTCCAAAAGATTGAATGTACAGGTTCGCGGAATCATAGATATAATAAATCATTAAAAAGCAACCAGCTACAATAATAGAATAGATCCCGATAAGTTCTTTAAGATAGGCCCAGGAAGCTTCAAATTGGAGTAAGGTGAATAAGACAAATACCAGGATTAAAAATCCCAGCCTGATATAAAATATTTGCATTATGGTTTGAAATTCCCGATTAACAAAATAGTCGGGAATTATGAAAAGGAAAAATAAAAAACCAAGGACCAGGACAGCAAGCCGAATATATTTAATGGTGCTGCTAACTTCATTATGCAAATACTCTGCTTCCAGCTTCTTATCTTTTATGGTCCCTGTCAGCCTGTTAAATTCCATGAATGCAATATTCTCTCTATTTTTTTTTATTCCTCTTTTGTGGTAATATCTCTGACCATATTTAGGAGCATGATTTCCTGATTCACTTAAATATGCTACTTAGTACTCAGTGATGGTATAATTATTCATAGCTTGTAGCAAAAACTTTTAAACAAAGAAGGAGCGAAGTTATGCCTAAAATAACGGTAGAAGGAAAAAAGCATACCCTGTTGATCGGCTTAAACCGCCCGGAAAAAATGAACGCCTTCAACCTTGAGATGTACACAGAGCTTGCAGCAGCACTCGGTAAGCTCCATCATGAACAGAATTTACGATGCGGCCTTTTATTTGCCCACGGTGATCACTTTACTTCCGGCCTGGATATGGTTAAGTGGGTCGAGGTGTTTAGCAGCGGTTCTTTCCCCTCACTTCCGGAAAGCTCCCGCGACCCTTTCGGCCTTGACCAGGAGAGAATTCTAGGTAAGCCACTGGTCATGGCAGTCCAAGGTATTTGCTATACTATCGGCCTGGAGCTAATGCTTGCAGCTGATATCCGGGTAGCCTCTTCAAACACTCGCTTCGGACAGATTGAAGTGAAAAGGGGAATCTACCCGGTAGGAGGCGCTACCATCCGCTTGCATCAGGAAGTGGGCTGGGGCAATGCTATGCGCTACCTCTTGACAGGTGATGAAATATCAGCTGAAGATGCTTACCGGATCGGCTTAATCCAGGAAGTAACGGCACCGGGTGAACAATTTGAGCGTGCGCTTTCTCTTGCCGAAACCATATGTGAACAGGCCCCTCTTGGCGTGCAAGCCACCCTGCGTTCAGCGCAAATCACCCGCCGTGAAGGAACTGAAAAAGCTGTATCCAGACTCCTGCCCGACCTGCAGCCGATTATGCAAAGTGAAGATGCTATGGAAGGAGTCCACTCCTTCATCGAAAAACGCAAGGCTAACTTTAAGGGCCGGTAAATTAAAGTTCATAAAAGCTTTTTTAGTACTGATTGCACCAGCTTTGTGATTATGGAAAGCTTGAAAATTGAAGAAGCACTTGCCTTTGACCGCCACTTTAGCTTTGAGGCATTTGGCTTCGAGCAGGTTTAAATATGGGAGGCATGAAAATGGACAGAAAAAAAATAACTATCTTTATAAGTCTCACTCTCCTCATCAGCTGGACCGCAGCAGGCCTTTATTATTTATCCGGTCTGGAATGGGGCACTCCCTTTTCCCTGGTTTTTGCCATAATATATATGTTTTTTCCCCTGCTCTGCACTATAATCGTGCAAAAGTTCATCTACAAGCAGCCGGTTATGAAAACCTACGGGGTTGATACTAATATTAACAAGTGGCTCCTGGTGGCATGGGGACTACCTGTTTTGATTACCTTCGCTACAATCGGTGTTAGCTTTTTATTGCCCGGGGTAAGCTACTCTTCTGAAATGACCGGTTTAACTGAGTACCTTGGTGACTTTATCACGGAAGATATGATGGACGAAGTGCCGTTTTCACCAGCCGTGATGTTCTGGCTGATGCTTTTACAGGGCATTATCGCAGGGCCTACCATTAACGCCATTGCTGCCTTTGGTGAAGAACTGGGTTGGCGTGGGTTTTTGCTAAAAGAAACTGCTTCCGCCGGGTTCTGGAAGTCTGCCACCTTTATCGGTTTTATCTGGGGCATCTGGCAAGCGCCCCTCATTTTAATGGGCCATAATTACCCGGGCTTTGAAGTTGCCGGGGTATTCATGATGACATTGTGGTGCATCTTGCTTTCCCCCATGTTCAGCTATATAACTATAAAAGCCAACAGTGTTATTGCCGCGGCAATCCTGCACGGTTCCCTAAATGCTGTGGCTGGCCTGGCCATTATGCCTCTTACCGGATCAACGCCTCTGCTTACCGGTGTGATGGGACTGGCCGGTTTCCTGGTTTTAGCTGTTATTAACCTTGTCATCTTCTTTTTCGGCAAACCGGAAGAGCTGATGCAAAGGGAAATCTTTTCATAATTGTTTTTAAAGGAGGCAGGTAATATTGAAAACCTGGGACTCTTTACCGGTAATCTGGAACGGGCTGCATAATCGCAATCTCAGTCCGGAGGAAGCCGATGTGGTAGTTATGGGGCTGCCCTTTGATAGAGCGACCTCATTTCGCCAGGGAGCAGCTGAAGCTCCAGATCGGATCAGGCTTATTTCGGGTCACATCTCTTCAATCACTGAAGATGGAAAATCTCTGGCAGGTATAAAAGTCCTGGATATTGGAGATCTGGAGCCAGGAAGATTGAGCCAGGAGAAATACTTCTCAGCAATAGAAAATAAAGCAGCTGAACTATTCAAAAAAAACTTTCCCACCTTTATCGGCGGCGATCATTCACTCAGCATCCCTTTGATTAAAGCAGCTTATAATGTTTATGGCAAGAAATTGGGGGTAATCCACCTTGATGCACACCTCGATTTGTGTGAGGAACTTGACGGCAACCGGCTTTCACACGGCTGCACTCACCGCAGAACGACAGAAGGAAACGGACTCAACCTAAACAACATCTGCTTTGCCGGCATTCGTTCTTTTGAACAGCAGGAGCTCGAGTTTATAGAAGGTCAACAAGCTAATGTTATTAAAGCATCTGAAATGTCCAGGCTGGGCATGGATAAAACCGCTGATATGATCAAAACAAAGCTTCAACACTGTGAAGTATTTTACTTAACTCTTGATATTGACTTCCTTGACCCGGCAACAGCGCCGGGCACAGGAACCCCGAAACCGGGCGGTTTTACGAGCAGGGAATTATTCACCTTGCTCAAAAGGCTTTCCGACCTCAAGTTTATTGGCATGGATGTGGTGGAAGTTTCACCGCCCCTGGATCAAAATGATATAACATCCTTTGCAGCCCAGAGGACAATTACCGAAGCATGGGGTTACTTTCTCTAGCCGCGCTCATCCTGGCATAGCTTAGAATTGTTCTTTTTTTCTTTATCTCTTTTAATGCTCTGGTATATTCCCACAACAATGACCGGCAAACCTATATAAAAAATTATTTTTATAGAAATCATTAGCCCAGGACCGGTAATCAAAAAGCCTTTTTTCTACTGCCCGCTTGAAAATAAAGTAACTGGCTAAGCCAATTATAACTATAGATAATAACGGCATAAAAAGTGCTGTCCAGCCCCACATAACGTAAAATTCTACAACCTGTCTGCCCGAGGCAAACCCTCCTCCAAAATGCATGGCAAACCAGGAAAAAACAATAAAATAAATAGAAGCCGAATAAACACTCTTAGACATTAGTTAACGAGCCTCCTGTTGCAATAATTAGTGCAGATATTTACAGCCGGTACCGAAAGTATAAACTTCAGCATATATAATTGATATGGCAGGTTCTCCCTTTGGCTGCTAACCCCCGCTGACGGGTAAAATAAAAAAGACCCTGTCACCATCATTCAAGTTGACCCGTTCAAAATCCTGTTGGAGCACACTTTTATCATTAACCAGGGCCAGCCTAACAGCTGGCTTTCCGGTTTTCGAATCAAACAGGTACTCTGATAAGCGGTGTTTTGAGCTTCCTAATTTATCCAGCAGATATTTAAGATTGGCATCATTCGGCAACTGCACCGCTACCTCACCGGAAGGATAAGAACCTTCGACCCTGACTTTAACTGATATTATTCCTCTCTCCATGAAAAACACTCCAGGATGGGCGCCTGTAAATTAAAATAGTACAGGCGCCACAAGTTAGTCGATTTTAATATAAGTCGCTGGCAACATCATCAAGTTTCAGGCGGCGCAGTGTTTCTTCGGTAGGCAGCCCGGTTTTCACATCCCAGCCCCGCTTCTGATAGTAAGCATCCAGCTCTTTTTCAAAAACAGCAGGTTCCATAAACTCACCTGCAGCCGGTCCAGCAGGGATTGGTTCGTGTAGCACTCGGTAGGGTAGGGTATCGTCTTTGCGGGTAGCACCTTCCCTGGCATTGAATGCTCTTTCAAGAGCATAAACCCGGTCGGCAACATCGAACAGCTCTTCAATCGTGTAATCCATACCGGTAACGTGCTTCATTATGTCCACATAGTCTTCCGAAATAGTTGTTAACCCAAAGATTCCTTCAGTGAATCGGCAGGCAACCAGGCAGTCGGCAAGGGTAGTCATCCGCTGCACATCAACAATATATTCACCCTTGCCTTCTTTTTGCTTGCGATCCACTGCCCCTCCCCTTTCGGCAGAGGGCCGCCCATCCTGATGGCTTCCTCCACGGTTTGAAGTAGCATAACCAATTGCCATACCGGGATAGCCACGCGGAGAATGCGCCGGTATTTCCAGGCCTTTTGTCTCCATGGCCAATTCTTCAGCATTAAAACGGCGGCCAAATTCGCGAGTGCCTGCACCAAGCACTTTGCCAAATCCTTTGTTTGCAGCAATTTGCTTTAACAGTTCCATCATCAGTTTCGGATCCCCATATTTTAATTCAATACCACCGGTATCAGCCTTGGTAATCAGTCCTTTTTCAAAAGCTTCGATTGCCATCCCGATAACTGAACCTGCTGAAATTGTATCCAGGCCCATTTCATCAGAAAACCGGTCTGCAGCAATAAGAGATTTTAGATCACTGTTAGCCAGGTTGGAACCGTAAGACCAGATAGTTTCATATTCCGGGCCAACCGATTCGGCCGGACCATATTCTTCGCCCTCCATGCGGAAGAGCTTGGCGCAGCCTATGGGGCAGGAAAAACAGGAAGCGCTTTTTACAAAGGCCTTGTTATGCAGCGCCTCGCCATTAATCTCATCGGCTTCAGTAAATACTTCAACCTGGTAGTTGCGCGTACCCAATAGTCCCAGCTTGTTGTTGGCGGCAACAATAGCAGGTGTGCCATAAGTAGGCAGCACTTTAGATGTGGCCGGATTTGCCTGCATGCGCTCTACAATGCCGTCACAATATTTTTCAAGGGCATCCATGTTCGGCACACGGACACCCCCTGATCCCCTGGCAACTATCGCTTTCAGCTGTTTAGAACCCATTACCGCTCCAACGCCACCGCGGCCGGCGGCATGAACACCGGATATTATACAGGCCATGGGTGACAGGTTTTCGCCTGCAGGACCAATGCAGGTTATTTCACTTTCATGATACTCCTCTTCACTGCGCAGTTTTTCCTGGAATACAAATGTTTTCATGCCCCAGTAAGGGCCGGCATCGACAAGCCTGGCATCTCCGTCTTCTACTACAAGCATGACCGGCTTTTCTGCACGGCCAGTAATTATCATTCCATCAAACCCGGCAAATTTCAGCTCCGCACCGAAATGCCCTCCGTAATAAGCATCAATGAAAAAGCCGCTTAAGGGAGAGCGGGTTACCACTACTGTCCGCCCCCCAACTGCAGGAACACGTGTGCCCTGGACAGGCCCGTTCATCAGGATCAGGGCATTTTCGGGAGAAAGTGGATCTGTTCCTGCCGGGACGGTGTCATAAAGATAGCGGGCAGCAATTCCATTTCCGCCAATTAAATCGCGAACCATTTCTTCATCAAGCGCTTCAACTTCAACTGTCCCGGTGTTTAAATCTACCCTGAGAATTTTCCCTGTATATCCACCATACTTAAACATTACACCGCCTCCTCTCCGCAGACATATATGGCCTCAGTGGGGCAACGTTTTTCGCACTCGGGGCTGCCACCGCAAAGGTCACATTTATAGGCCAGATCTGTTTCTTCATTAAACCAGATCGCGTCATAGGGACATTCATCAACACAGATAGCACAACCAGTGCATAGCGATTCATCCAGGGTTACCATACCTTCCCCATTAGGCTGTATAAGCGCCTCGGCCGGGCAGACTGCCACACAGGGAGCGTCACTGCAATTTTGGCAAACATCTGTGCTGGTTGTATCCGGCATGATCCCGCATTTCTTGCTGATCCGTGCCAGCTTGGGACTATAGATACCGTTGTAGCGTGCAGAGCACACTAACTGGCAAATCCTGCAATCCGTGCACTTGTTTTCATCAACACATAGTTTTGGCATTTTTTTACTCCTTTATGATTGTGATTTATCGGAAATTATTGTATTGGCCAGCTCTTCGGCGGCTGAAGCCACCGCAGTCATATCATTGTCACCAAGCCCCTTATTCATGGCAACATTGTAAAGCTGGTAAACAGCGCTGCTGGCCACAACCGGTAGTTTCGACTCATTTGCCAGATCCATAAACAGGGTGGCATCTTTATGCATATGGCTTAGGGCAAAAATGGTATTCTCGTAAGTTCCTTCTACTAGGTTGGGCCCGAACAACTCAAGGGCGCGGCTGTTCGCAACACTAACCCCGAATACTTCTGATAATGTTTCAGCGCTTACACCTGCTTGTTTGCCAACGATAAAAGACTCAGCCAGCGCTACTACTGTTGAAGCAAGCACCATGTTGTGACAAATCTTTACTGTTTGAGCGGCACCGCACTCACCGAGATGAAAAATATTTCCGCTAATTACCTCTAAAACAGGGTGCACTTTTTCCAGTGCTTCAGGTTCACCACCAATCATAATAGTCATGGTAGCACTTTCAGCGCCCATTGGTCCGCCGCTTACCGGTCCATCCAGAAAACTAATACCTTTATCTTTAGCCCTGCTATAGAGTTCCCGAGCAACTGAAACTGATGTTGTGCTTAAATCAACTATAACATTTCCCGGTTCCATCGCTGCGAGCGCTCCTGAATCAGGATTGCCAATAGCTTCCAGGGATGCTTCGCTTGTTGGTAGGCTGGCCAGAAGCATTTCCACGTTTTTTCCGACATCAGCAGGGCTTTCTTCTACCGTCGCTCCAAGATCATCAGCTTGGCTGCAGCAATGAGCGCTGGTGTCATATATATAAACTTCGTAACCTTCGCTGACCAGGTTCTTGACCACGCCCCGGCCCATCGCTCCTACCCCGAGCACACCAATTCGCTTCATTGTAAGTCCTCCTGTTTTTAGTAAAATTAAAGAAATAAGAGTTATAGCTTGTATGCATATATCTGGAATTTCGGAAACCTTCTACGGATTGCCTTTAAAAGTCCATCAAAAAACGAACAGGACTATCTTTGCATCCTGCAAAGGTTTAGCTCAGGGGGGTGGTACAGGGGGAGCAGTTCTTTTGCTTTGTTTAGATTAAGTTAAATATTCTCCCCTTATTACTTTTCAACTTGCCTTGCCGATAATCCTTTTTACATCATATAAAAATATCCCCCCTGCGCCCGGATTTGTTATGCAAATCAGGCCACACAGAGGGGAGCATATATTTACTCAAATCTTTCCCTTTATCCAACCACCTCGGTCATCGCTCCTCCTCCTCATCAAAGCCGGGCAGCCTGGCAATAGTCTTTTCCCAATCTACACCCTTGCTCCTCAGAGCATTTACCCGGAGCTTGTAGTAAAGAAGAACCAGTAAACTCCAGGCCAC
>PXBM01000184.1 GCA_003566935.1 Syntrophomonadaceae bacterium
TGCCTTTTTTAAATTGAAAAATTCTGCCCTATATTTTGACTTTTCACTTTTTATCACGTACTATGTACTCGAGGTGAATAACTTTGCGCAAGCTGATACCATTAATTTTAGGTATTTTTATCATAGTATTCGCTTACCTTTATATTACGAGCCTTTTCCCGGAAAGAGTTGAAGTGATAATTGATGGTCGAAAAATCGAGCTTGACAATCCTGCCATCGTCGAGGAAGACACTCTTCTGGTACCGGCAATTCCTATTATTGAAATCCTGGGTTTTAATACTTTTACAGACGGTGACAATAAGGTTACAGCTTCAATAGGTGATTACACTGCCGTTTTTACCCCCTACGGAAGCAGGGTGACTATTCATAATGAATCAACTTCTTATAGTGCAGCCCTGAAAAAAGACAATGATATTTTTTACCTTCCAGCACTTCAAGCTGCTGAAACACTTGGCGTTCTTGCGCAATGGGACAGGGACTCAGGAACTTTATATATCAATACACCCCGGGAGTTTGACCCGAAACCGTTAGAAGAGCATGAAGAGCCTATACTCCATCTTGCTTACCCGCCGAGGGACGGCTTTTATTATTACAGCAATGATCTCTTTGTCTTCGGCACCACAGATTCCTACTCTGATGTACATGTTACTGTGAATGGTAAACTGGTCGATGTAATTGATCAACGCACAGGCAATTTCCTGACCATGACCGAGATCCCCAGGGGAGAAGAGTTTTTGTTAACGGTAGAAGCTAGAAATGCTAAGGGTTTTACAAGGGTTGAAAGAACCGTTCATTACCCGGACTGGTGGCAGGCCATGCCGGAAGAACCTTTGACTATCAATGAAAACCGTCAACTGCCTGCAGAAAACCAGGTCCTGCAGGCCGAAGATATTCTACACATAGCAGTCCAGGGCAGCCCGGGGGCTAACGCTACCTTTCAGATAGGAAACAGGAGCACATCACATTACATGATTGAAAGAGCCTATCCAGGGGGACCTGCAGGCAGTGGAGGAATATATACCGCCACTTACAAAGTTTCTCCGGAAGACCTGCCGGACAGTGGAGAAACAACTTTAATGCCGATAACTGTATCCCTGCAAAAAAGCGATAACAAAGTTAATAAAGAGCTGCCAGGTAAGGTTACTTTTACCGCAGAAAATCCATATAGGATTATTGAAGTTAAGCTAGAACATGAGCTAAAAAATAACGGTTGGCTTTACCGCTTGAGAGATAGTGAACTAAACCTGCTTTCAAGTACATTCGGCGGATCCGGGCACCCCACCACAGTTATTCACTACCTTAAAGAAGGGACCCGCTATAAAGCGACAGGACGTGCCGGAAGCTATTACAGGGTGGCAATACCCGGCAGCGACAACACTTACCTCATCCACCAAGGTATGGTTAATGTGCTTGCACAGTCAGAATTAGAGGAACCTATCTTGACTGGAGTTGAATTAGTTGAAGATGACCAAAAAGTCAGGATGACCCTTAAAACAAATGAAAGATTCCCATATTTTATAGAAGATAGCGCTGACGGACTGGAAATTGAATTAAGGGGAGTCATAACTAGCAATAACATCTCTCTGCCTTCAATGCCTGCAGGTATATCTGATTTTAAAGTAAATCCCCTCAGCCCGGACGGTAGCAATAATCACCTGGTCACCATAGAGCTTGACTGGTCAATGACAGGTTTCAAACCATACTGGGATGGTAATAACCTGGTTATTGACTTTTACAAGCCACCTGAAGTTGACCAGGAGAATCCTCTTGAAGGTAAGAAAATAATAATTGACCCAGGCCATGGCGGTAAGGACTACGGAGCGACCGGACCGGGTGACCTCTATGAAAAAGATGTTGTTCTTGACATGAGTTTCTACTTAAAAGATATGTTGGAAGAAGCAGGTGCAGAAATTGTTATGACAAGGACCGAAGATGTTTTTGTCAACCTCTATGACAGACCCGAAAGGATTGACAATTATAACCCGGACCTGCTAATCAGCGTTCATTCCAATGCACACCAACATGGCGCCCAGGCTGTCGACACTCACGGATTGATGACTCTTTATAACTACGAGCATAATAAGTTATTAGCAGAAATAATGTTGGATAAACTTGAAGAGCGGATGGGTCTGCCTGCTATCATGACCTGGAGAAGAAATATCGCGGTAGTCAGACATCCTCATGTCCCAACTGTATTAGTCGAAGCAGGCTATATGATGCATCCTGTAGACAACTGGCACATCTTTCATCCCCACGGGCAGGAAGAATTTGCCCGGGCCATGATGGAAGGGATCGAAGCATATTTTCTGGGATTTGCTGAATAAAGAATTAAATGTAGCACATCAAGATCACCCCGCTAAAATATTTTTGATGTGTTTAATATCTTTCACCAGGCCGGAACTCTTCTCGATCATAACGGCAACAAGGTCTATACGGGAGGATACCTCACGGTGGTAATTTGATTGGATATATTGTAGTGCCAGGCGGTGCAGCTTTCTTGCTTTTTCCTGGTTAATAGATTCTTCCGGCCTGCCAAAAGCTAATCCCGTCTTAGTGCGCACTTCGACTATAACAACCATGTCCCCATCCCGGGCAATTATATCAATTTCACCCAGCCTGCAGCGATAATTAGTTTCAATAATGCGGTAGCCCTTTTGTTCTAAATATTCCCGGGCTGCCTGTTCGCCCTTTTGTCCTACCTGTTGACGCATCAAGGTCATCTTAAATCTCCTGTAGATAAATAAATTTATTCAGCCGATGCTAATTAATACTCAAATGAACGGAGAGCAAAGTTTTAAACACCATTTAAACATTTTACGCTCTAATCAATTAGCCTAAATGATCGGCGATGCTCGGGACAGGGGCCAAATTGCTGAAGCGCCTGACGATGCTCCTCAGTACCGTAACCCTTGTTTTGATTAAAGCCGTACTGTGAATATTTTTCGTGTAAATCATCCATAATTCTATCCCTGGCTACTTTGGCCAGGACAGAAGCAGCGGCAATAGTCAAAGAAATAGCATCTCCACCTTTTATTGCCTTCTGCCTGAAGGGACATCCTTTAATTGCAAAGCCATCGACCAGGACAAAGTCCGGCTCAATGGATAGCTTTACCAGGGCCCTGTTCATGGCAATTAATGAAGCTGCATGAATGTTATGTTGATCGATTTCTGCACGTGAAGCGCTGGCAATAGCGTAAGAACGGGCGCTGATGACAATCTGATCAAATAATCTTTCGCGAGACGCTTTGGCAAGCTTCTTGGAGTCATTTAATCCGGAAATAGAGCAATTTTCCGGATCAAGTATTACAGCAGCAGCTACAACCGGCCCGGCTAGCGGACCCCGGCCGGCTTCATCAGTTCCGGCAATAACCGTGAAACCTTTTTTTATTAAATAATTCTCTTCATCCAGCATTTTCTGCAGGCGAGCTTCTTCTACAATAGCCCTCTGTTTTCTCCGCTGATAAGACTGCAGGAGGTTAACAACGCCCTGCCTTTTATCAGCCATTAGCAGTTCTTCATCACGGGGACACAGATCTGCCTGTTGTGCCAGGTATGTTTTGATTTCCGAAATAGTCATCTTTTCAAAGGTCACAGCGACTGCTCCTCATGCTGATCTGTAAAAACCTCCGGTGGTTCCTCAAGAGTCAGGCGACCGAGGGAACCGGCCTGGAAGTCCTTTAAAACTAATGCGCTTGCTCTTTCCAGGTCTACCTGTCCGGCAGCTTGCAGGCAGCCATGAGCTGTACCGATTTGCTCCAACATTATTTCAGAATTACTGGAGTTGAACTCGCCATAACGTTTGGATAATAGCTCTTCTTTTCCTTTTTTCTTATATATATCGAGCAACCATAGGGCAATACCCTGCTGATCAAGGCGACTGGGCGGCATAGCGCCCACTGCAGCAAGCGGCCAAGTCGATGATTCAGTAATTTTCGGCCAGAGAATACCGGGAGTATCCAACAGTTCCAGGCCGGGGGTTATTTTTATCCACTGCCTGCCCTTAGTAACGCCAGGCTGATTACCGGTCCGGGTAACAGCCTTATGGACAAAATGGTTGATCAATGTTGATTTGCCTACATTAGGTATACCCACGACCATCATCCGCAGGGGGCGCTTGATCCTGCCGGGCCGCAGGTTTTCTTCCTCGTTCTTAATGAATCGGAGAAAGTTCTTTAAATATTTATTGTTATGAACACTAAAAGACATGGCTTGCTGATCCATGTCTTTAAAGTAACCTAACCATTTTTCTGTTATATTATCCTCTGCCCGATCTGCTTTATGTAAGAGCACCAGATGTTTTTTGCCCTGAAGCAATTTCCTGAGAGCCGGATTACGGCTGCTAACCGGTATGCGAGCATCTAGCAGCTCAACAGCCAGATCGATTATCTTGATGTCCTGGCTAAGGATATTTAAAGCCTTGGCCATTGAACCCGGGTACCACTGGCCTTTGTTGTTCAAAGTTAGTCCACCTTTGAAGTAATTAACCGTGCTTCCCAGGGTGGCCAAAATATGAAGAAGGCACGTCCCTTGAGATCTTCACGGGAAACAAAACCGACCCGGGGGTCCCTGCTGTCCATACTGTTTTGCCTGTAATCACCCATTACAAAGTAATAACCTTCAGGCACTTCAACCGGGCCATAATCATATAAATCCATATCTGTTAGCAGGTAAGGTTCATCAAATAGTTGTCCATTTACATATACACGGCCGCTGGTAATTTCAATTTTGTCACCTTCAAGGCCAATAACGCGCTTAATGAAATCACGTCCCGGCTCAAATTCAAAGACAACAATATCACCATAACCTGGTTCATCAAAGTGATATACCACTTTATTGACCATTAGCCGTTCAGTTTCATGCAATGTAGGATACATTGATCTGCCCTCTACGACAAATACTTCGAACAGAAACAACCTGATCAAGAGGGCTAATACTATCGCTATAAGTATAGATCTAGTCCAATCCCAGATCTCTCCCCATCTGCTCACTTTTATCAACTCCGTTTTTTAGCGACGTTCCTTGATCCTGGCAGCCTTACCGGTCCGCTTGCGCAGATAGTAAAGCTTAGCGCGTCTGACCCGTCCTTTTTTAACAATTTCGATTTTACTTACAGACGGTGAATGGACAGGAAAAACTCTTTCCACGCCAATGCCAAAGGTGACCCTGCGCACGGTAAAAGTTTCTCTTGCTCCGCTGCCCTGACGCCTGATAACCACTCCTTCGAAAGCCTGGGTTCTTTCACGGCCGCCTTCGACAACCTTAACATGCACTTTTACCCTGTCTCCAGGAGTAAATTGTGGTAAATCCTCTTTGAGGTTTTGTTTTTCGACCTCTTTGATTAAATCCATTTTATCTGAAACCTCCTTCAATCAATAAATCTTAATTATTTATTTTCCTTATATTTTCCAGGTATGCCATATCTTCTGGGCTCAATTCAGCCTGCTCCAGCAAATCAGGCCTTCGTTCATAAGTTCGTTTTATCGACTGCTGCCTGCGCCATATATCGATTTCTCCATGATTGCCTGATAGCAAAACATTGGGCACTTTCATATCTCGGTATTCCGGTGGCCGGGTATAGTGTGGATGTTCAAGCAGCGGTTCGCTAAAAGATTCATTGGCTGCAGCTTCTTCGGATATAAAACCCGGTAGTAATCGCACTACCGCATCGACTACAACTGCCGCAGCAATTTCTCCACCTGTTAAAACATAGTCACCTATAGACAGCTCTAAATCAATTATACTGTTGCGAACTCTTTCATCTACTCCTTCGTATCTGCCGCAAATCATGATTAAATGATCTTCGCCGGATAACTGCCTGGCCATCTGCTGGTTAAATTTGTGTCCCTGGGGAGTCAACAGGATTACCCTGGTTCTCTCCGCCATGGTTTTGTTCCTAAGATCTTCTACTGCCTCGAAAAGCGGTTCCGGTTTTAAAATCATGCCGCATCCGCCCCCATAGGGTGTGTCATCTACCTGACGGTGACGATCATGAGTATATTGACGCAAGTCAACCAGGTTTATTTCCACCAGGTTCCTGTCAACGGCCCTTTTAATCATACTTTCCTTAAAAGGCCCTTCCAGTATACCGGGGAATATTGTCACCAGATCTATTTTCATAAATCTTTACTCCCCTACAGTTCCAGCAAGCCTTCAGGCAAATTCACATGTAGTTCTCCGGCTTCCAGGTTAATTTCATCAATGAAGCCTTTTACCAGCGGAACCAGGTGTGATTTTTTTTCAGCTCCTGCAGTTTTTATCACCAGGAGATCATGTCCACCGGTTGTAATTAAGTCTGTAACCTGCCCGAGCAAGACATTTCCCGATTCATATACTTTCAGTCCTACCAGTTGATCATGATAGAAACTGTCTTCGGGGAGAGGAACCCTTTCCTCCTTGGGAATCACCAGCAGGCTATCCTTAATATTATTAGCATCATCCCTGCTTTTCACTTCTTTGAATTTTACCAGCCAGTACCTGCCATAAAGTGCGGCTTTCTCTACTTGATAAGTAAACCTGTCAGAGCCCCTGAGCAGCTCAACCTGATCGAGCATTTCAACTCTATCAGGGTAATCGCTGTAAGGATAAACTTTAACCATACCGGCTACACCGTGTGGCGATATAACTTTGCCAATAAGGGCATCCTTTTTCTCATTGAACAATTTCAACAACAACCCGCTTATTCTCTTTAATCGCGGCGGCATTAACAACCGTTCTGACCGCCTTGGCAATACGTCCCTGTTTTCCGATAACTTTCCCCATATCTTCAGGAGCAACACGCAGTTCGAGTACAATCAATCGTTCACGTTCTACCTGCTTTATTTCTACCTGATCGGGATCATCAACCAGTGCTTTGGCAATATGCTCCAAAAGCTCCTTCATCAATAACAACCTCCCTCCAGCACTACTTACTCAAACCGGCTCTTTCAAAAAGGGCCTTAACAGTATCAGAGGGCCTGGCTCCCTTAGACAGCCACTGCTGTACTTTCTCCTCGTCTACTTGAAAAGTAGTCGGCTTGGTGGTCGGGTTGTAATAGCCGATTTCTTCGATAAAACGCCCGTCCCGTGGATACCGGGAATCGGCCACCACAATACGGAAAAAAGGTTTCTTTTTTGCTCCCATTCTTTTTAGCCTGATTCTTACTGCCAATTTATTCACCTCCGTTATCTGTTATCTCTATAAAATATCAGCTATAACATAAGCCGTTATTTTAAAAGGGGAATCCTTTGCCGCCTTTTTTAAGCTTTTTCAGTCCACCTTTTTTATCCATTGTCCCCATTTTTTTAATCATTTTTTGCATTTGATTAAATTGGTTTAGCAAGCGGTTTACATCCTGCACCTGTGTTCCGCTGCCCATGGCAATGCGTTTTCTGCGGCTGCTGTTAATAATTGCCGGATCCTGTTTTTCTTTACCGGTCATCGAGCTTATGATTGCTTCAACCCGGTTGAAGTTGTCTTCATTAAGGGACATCTGCCTTACTTCCTTGGGCAGGTTAGCTCCTCCGGGCATCATGTTCATTATATCTTCGAGTGATCCCATACTGCGCAGCTGACTGATCTGTTCTTTAAAATCATCCAGGGTAAACTGCTGCCGGCGCAGCTTCTGTTCCATTTCTTTCGCTTTATCCTGATCTACAGAAGCCTCTGCTTTTTCAATCAGCGAGAGCACATCACCCATGCCAAGAATTCTTGAAGCCATTCGGTCAGGGTGAAATGGCTCCAGGGCTTCGACTTTTTCTCCCACACCGACAAATTTTACGGGACATCCAGTAACAGCATTTACAGATAAGGCGGCTCCGCCCCGGGTATCTCCATCCAGCTTTGTTAATATTACCCCGGTCAA
>PXBM01000033.1 GCA_003566935.1 Syntrophomonadaceae bacterium
ATCCTCACCCAGGTAAATATTCGCCTTTTCACACATTTCGGCTACTTGATCCGTAATAGTTGACGCGGCAAGCTCCCGCAAAACCAGACACCTCCCTGTTAATCTAAAGATTATTGAGTTTTAATATTACTCAATACTCTATATTTTTCTGTCTTTAGTCCGGAATTCCTGCCGGTTAATTATAAAATTTACTATAATTCTAAAATTTATTTTCTAACATGACGACATTACGTCAATTAAGGCCATAATATCCCATATTCAGCCATTAATCACTGCATTTGGTGGCCTCTATTTTTTCCTGCAGGGCTTCCCAATCATGATCCACCTCTTCCTGTAAAGCTTCTATCCTTAAATCTTCCATCTGTTTAAAACGACGCTGGTTCTGCAGGTATTCCTTCAGCGGTGTTCTTTTCCCTTCCGGCTGGCAGGTCATTTTCCAGGAAACACCATTAACTATTTCGTAGAGGGGAAAGAAGCCGGTATTAACAGCCAACCTTGATAGATGAATTGTATCCGATGAATCTGTTCCCCAGCCAGGAGGACATGGCGACAGGATATGCATGAAGCGAAATCCCCTGATTTCCTGGGCTTTCTTCAGTTTTCTCTCCATATCATCAGGAAAAGCCACTGTTGCAGTAGCAGCGTAAGGTATACCATGGGCCGCCATAATCTGCATAATATCTTTTTTCTGACCTTCCTTGAACAGGGGGTAAGGTGCCGTATTGGTCCTGGCTCCGAATGGTGTGGCCGAACTGGTCTGCATGCCGGTATTCATATAAGCTTCATTGTCGTAACAGACAAAGAGATAATCTTCATTACGCTGGGCTGCTCCTGACAGGGCCTGCAGTCCAATATCAAAAGTGCCACCATCACCGGCCAGGACAACTACCGTGGTATTATGCTGACCTCTGGCGTTAAGTCCACGGCGCAAACCGCTGCCAACCGAACCGGCACTGGGAAAAGGACAATGCAGTATGGGACATTTTAAAGCCGTCAGGGGAGGCATTCCGGAGATAATACTCCAGCAGGAAGCGGTTAGAACAATCGCCAGGTTTGGCCCCAGGGCCCTGGTCAGGTAACGCACGGCCAGGGCCGCCCCGCAGCCCGGACAGGCATTGTGACCGGGATTTAACATTTCCGACTCCTGTTTATACTCATCAATTCTCACCTGAGATCAACTCCCCACTTTTGTTCTACCTTATCTAAACTAGCGGTTTCTGTCAGCGCCTTGACCAGCATTTCCGGGGTCAAATCTATTCCACCGGCCAAAATAATATCTTTCACAGCCGGCGGTTTTTCCATGCCATAAACTGCTGCCTGCAGTTCCTGAGCCAGTATTCCACCCATTCCGGTTGAACAGTTACGATCAATTACAACAACCTGCTCAATATCGTGTGCTTCGAAAAGGTTGCAAAGATCTTCCCGGGGGAAAGGTCTGAACATTCTCAGTTGAACCATACCTGTTTGTTCCAGTTCAGGCAGCGTCCAGCGAACAGTTTCAGCAGTCGCCCCAGCAGCAAGGATTACCTTTTTTGTTCCCGGGGGCATAACTGAATCAATTACACCGTAGCTGCGCCCGAATGTTTCTGCAAATCGATGATTTATCTCTTTGAATACTGCCGGTGCCCGCAACATCGTTTCATGACGATTTCTGACCAGGTCTGCCTGCATATCTCCTGTAATCAGGGCATGTATATTGGCAGGTTTTTCAGGCTGCACCTGCGCGGTAAAAGGTGGCGGCCCGATAAATTTACGGGTCTTTTCCAGATCAGGCACATCAACCGCCTCATAGGTATGGGAAATATAGAAACCGTCAAATACAACCATGCAGGGCAGCAGCAATTCTTCGCTGAGTAAAAAGGCCTGCATAACAGTATCGAGCACTTCCTGCGCTCCCGAGCAGTAAATCTGCATCCAACCCGTATCACGCTGGCTGAGGCTGTCTCCCTGGTCCGGATCGAGAGACCACGGCGCGCCGATTGTCCGGTTCACATTAACCATCACAATTGGCACCCGGGCCCCACTGCACCAGTGAATCATTTCATGCATATAGGCCAGGCCGTGTGAAGCCGTGGCAGTAAAAACCCTTGCTCCTGCAGCTGCTGCACCGTAACAGCAGGCCAGGGCAGCATACTCCGATTCAACACTGACAAATTCGCCGCCCAGTTCTCCTTTACCCTCAAAGTTGGCCAGGGTTTCAACTATTGCCGTCTGGGGGGTAATTGGGTATGCCGCAACCAGGTCGACACCCACCCGCTGCACAGCAACTGCTGCCGCCTGGCTTCCGCTCATTAATTCATAAGCCATTTTACTTTCCCCCTTTCAGAATAAGAGCTCTTGACGGGCATTCTCTGTAACAGATGCCGCAGCCCTTACAGTAATCCAGATTCAATTCGTAACGGCCGTCTACTATGTCAATCGCCATATCCGGGCAGAAGAGATAACATATTCCGCAAGAATTGCATGTGCCGCAGCCCAGGCAGCGCGATGCCTCTTTTTCCGGCATTTCTTGCTGATCCTTTATTTCCAGGTTAACACTCGCTTCCAGGTAAAGATCTTCAAAGCTAATCGGGTCCTCCACCGGCAGGCATAGTTCTGGCTCCGGCAAATTCTCCAGCCGGGCGATCATCGCTTCGGCTGCAATCCTGCCTGCCCTGATTGCTTCGGAAACGGTAGCCGGGCCTGTAACCAGGTCCCCGCCGGCATAAAAAGAAACATCTTTTTCCAGGCTGGAGAAGATTGAACTATCCTGCTCCTGGCCCAGGGCCATGATTACTGTACCACAGGACTTATGAAATGAACTGCTTTTATCGACGACCAGGCCCTGCCGGTTGGTTTTGCTGTAATTAAATTCTGCTCCGCTGACCCGGCCATCAACTGTATCAATTTTCCCGGGCAGGGCGTTGAAAATTAGCTCGACACCTTCGTTTTCCGCTGCTTCTACTTCCGGCTGGTAAGCAGGCATTTCCGCCCTGCTCCGGCGATATACCAGGGTTACATGGTTTACACCGTTCATACGCAGGGCACTACGGGCACTGTCTATGGCAGCATTGCCGCCGCCGATAACAATAACCGGATCCTTTACTTCCGGCTGCTTACCGCTGTTAAATTCACTCAAAAAGTCAAGGGCATTCCAGACTCCCCTGCTTTCTTCTCCGGGAATACCCGCTTTGCGAGACTTCCAGGCTCCGGGAGCCAGGAACACTTCACTGTACTTCTCATAAAGTTCATCCAGGGACAAATCCTGCCCAATTTCACAACCGGTTACAAACTCCACACCTTCCTCTTTCAGCAGGTTGAGCTCTTTATTAAGAATGCTGCGCGGCAGCCTGTATTCAGGTATGCCAAGGGCCAGCATTCCACCAATTTGATCCGACTTTTCATAAACGGTCACCCGGTAGCCGACCTGGTTCAAGTAATAGGCACAGCTTAAACCGGCCGGACCCGAACCGATAACAGCAATTTCATCTTTCAACAGATCCCTTTGCTGTCCCGGTTTATACTGATCTAGTCGCCAGAGGCCGATTGCCTTTTCTACGGAAGGTATATCTATACCGCTGTCCAGCTGTTCGCGATTGCAATTTTCTGTACAGGGATGAAAACAGGTGTAACCGGTTAAAGCGGGAAAGGGATTGTTGCGCCTCATGATTTGCCATGCTTCTTCCCACTGTTCTCTTTTAACTGCCTCCAACCAGGCCGGAACTTCCCCGTCCAGCAGACATCCCTGGCGGCAAGGTGAAAGTCCCGGCATTCTTTCCGGGGTCATAAAGCGCCATTCGCCGGTTTTGTTTACCGCGCTTGATTCGGTACCATGTGCATATACAAGTTTCTCCGTTGTTATATCAGGTAACAAGGCGTTCCACCTCCTTCACACTATCATAACCTTCAGCTGCTGCGCTGATATTGGCATCAAGCTTAGCTGTTACTCTTTTTTTGATTGATATAACCAGGCTGTCCAGCGAAGCAAGACCGCTAATCGCTCCCATTGCCCCCAGCATAACCGTGTTAACCATGGGAAAACTGCCCACGGCCAGGTTATGCTTCCAGGCAATCCCGGTAGCATTAACAGTGTATACTTTAAAGTTGGCATCTACCTCGGTATTAATAACCAGATCGCCACTATCTTCTTCACCGCTGTTAATTAGCAGCGTTCCTCCTTCTTTAAGTCCTGCCATGGAGGTATCCATATTCAGGCTGGAATCAAATACTACAATATAATCGGGGTTATATATCCGGCTGCGCGGCATCAGGCGGTTTTTCCCGGCCCTGATAAAAGCAGTTACCGGAGCCCCCCTTCTTTCTGCGCCAAAAAGTGAAAAAGCACGGGCATAGTATCCGTCAAGAAATACTGCTTCGGCAAAAATCGAGGCTGCCACAACAATACCCTGGCCACCTCGCCCGTGCAGTCTGAATTCAAACATCTCTTCCATGTGCGCTCATCCTTTCTTGCACTTTTTTGCAAGTTGAAATTGTTTGCTTGCAAAATATTGCATGGTTTTTCTACCACGTTTTTTTACCCGGACCGGGATAAATCCGCTTTTACCTGCAAATTTTCTTCAGCGATTACATCGGCAACCTGCTGGGGCAGCAGATTCTCTTCGCGGGCCCTTGTGAATAAGATGGTAAGGCGTCCTTCAATCCTGTCAATTATTTGCCTGATTTCATCGTGTGTTTTCCCGCCCTGACGGCTGTATTCAACAAAAATGATCCCGCCTGCATTAATAATAAAATCGGGAGCATACAAAATATCCTGCTTATGCAAAACCGCACCCAAATGATCTTCCTTTAAAACATTATTGGCGGCACCCGCTACAATCTTACATTGCAGTAATTCAACATTACCTGAGTTGACTGCCCCACCCGCTGCACAGGGAGCAAAAATATCGCATTTCTGGGTATAAATCTGGTCATGGCCTACTACTGTAGCATTCCAGAGATTTTC
Source organism: Syntrophomonadaceae bacterium (assembly GCA_003566935.1). Classification (GTDB taxonomy): domain Bacteria; phylum Bacillota; class Dethiobacteria; order DTU022; family DTU022; genus T3SED10-7. The sequence goes on from PXBM01000033.1 coordinate 4,943, forward strand.
CGCTTTAGCTGCTTTTTCACCGTCAATATCTGTCACGATTAAGCTGGCTCCTTCTTCCGCAAGGTGCCTGCAGAGCGCTGCTCCAACCGTTCCCACACCCTGTACTGCCACTGTCAATTCGGAAAGGCTTGATGTGCCGAAAACTTCATTAGCGCAGGCTTTCATACCTTTCCACACCCCGTAAGCGGTAAAAGGCGAAGGGCTGCCTAGCTGTGATCCACCGACAACATGATCGGTCTCCAGGCGGACACAGTCGAGATCCTTTTCTCCCGTTCCCATATCTGCTGCTGTAATAAAGCGGCCGTTCATTTTCTCCACAAAACGACCGTAGGCCCTAAAAAGCGCTTCACTCTTATCATGTCGGGGGTCGCCTATGATCACTCCCTTGCCGCCGCCCAGGGGCAGCTCTGCGGCTGCAGACTTATAGCTCATGCCCCGGGCCAGGCACATCACATCCTCCACGGCAGCTTCTTCGCTGGGGTAAACCCACATCCTGGTTCCACCCAGGGCCGGCCCCCTAACTGTGCTGTGAATGGCTATTGCCGCTTTCAATCCCGTTTCAGCATCATGAACAAGGACTACCTCTTCAAAACCCTGATCGGCCATCCTGGCCAGATAATCTGACATCAGCTTCCCCTCCCTGCGAATAACTTGTGAACTATAAAATATTGTTGCAATATTCGTACCATGTCTCCCAAAGCCGTACATAACGACCTTAAAAAGTGAAAAAGGTGTCGGAGTTAATTTTCACTTTAGGCGATCACTGAATTAATAATAAGGGAAGCTGCTTAGATCAGCTTGTGCTGGTGAAGCTTGTTGTAGAGGTTACGGATAGATATATCGAGGACACGAGCCGCTTCGGCCTTGTTGCCACCGGCCTGTTTCATCGCTTGCTGCAGAACATCTTTCTCCCAGGCCTGGTGCATCTCTTTCAGGGAACCGTCAATCGGCTCGGGCGAAATATTTTCGGGTTCTGAGTTTGAAACAAACGGCATAACCAGGTGCCGCTCTTCAATGATCTTCTCGTCACGGTCAAGATTAATTAAGGCGCGGGCTATTACATTTTGCAGTTCACGCATATTGCCGGGCCAGTCATATTGCTTAAGGCGGTGGAAAACAGCAGGAGTGGTTTCCACCACGGTCCGCCCGTATTTTTCGGCATAACTGGATATAAAGTAGTTGACCAGCAGTGGAATGTCACTTTTAATCTCCCGCAGCGGGGGCAGTTCAATCGGAAATACATTGAGACGGTAATAGAGATCTTTACGAAACTGCTCTTGCTCCACCATCTGCTCCAGATCTGCATTGGTTGCGGCAATTACCCTTACATCGATCCGGCGGGTTTTTGATTCACCTACCCGCATGATCTCGCCTTCCTGGATGGCCCGCAGCAGCCGGGCCTGGGCATCGGCATTCATCGCCCCGATTTCATCAAGAAACAAGGTCCCGCCGGAGGCTTCTTCAAAATAACCTTTTCGTCCGCCTTTCTTAGCCCCGGTAAAGGCACCGTCGGCATAGCCAAAGAGCTCACTTTCCAGCAGGGTATCGGTTAAGGAGGCACAATTAACCCTGACAAAGGGTTTATCAGACCTGTCGCTTTCATGGTGAATGGCGTGAGCGAAAAGCTCCTTACCTGTACCGCATTCCCCGCGCAGCAGGACACAGGCCGGTGTAACTGCAGCCTGCCTGGATCGCACAATCACCTGGTGGATCTGTTCGCTGTTACCAATTATATCATCGAAGGTGTAGCGGGCTTGTAGTTTCCTGACCAGTCGGCGGGTCCGTTCCAGCTCCTCCATGACCCGGCGCAGCTCGGAAATATCATGAATTACCCCTACGCTGCCCTTTAGTTCGCCCTTAATGACCAGGGGAGCACAGCTGACGATTACTTCCCGCCGGAAGGGTCCGACTTTCATCCGCACGCCCTTGATCGGCTTCCCGGTCTGCAATACCCGCATGTGGACCGATTCACCCTCGGCAATATCAACGGTAGCAGGCTTTTTTAAAACCTCGTCTTCGGCAAGGCCGGTAATCCGGGTGTAAGCCCGGTTAACCATGATGCCGATTCCGTTTTCATCGACCACGGAAACAGCATCTGACAGTGAATCAATAATTGTCTGCAGCAGAAGTTTGTTCTCGTAATCGCCGGCCAGGGTAGATATCTGTTTATCTTTCATACCAAGTTGCCCCCATGTTTATTCATAGTGGGTCCACAAGCTAATTACTTTAACAGTTCTTTCTTGTTCATAAACCTGATAAATGAAGCGATGCTGCCTGTTAATTCTTCTTGAGTAAGCTCCACTTAAATCACCACAGAGTTTTTCATAAGGCGGGTACCCAGCATATGGATCTTTCTTAACCAGTTCGATTAATGAGTTAACCTTAGATTTAAAACCTGCTTCGCAGGCTCTTTTTTTGTCTTTTAAACCCTGCTTTGTATAGACTACCTTCCACTGCTTACTGTTCATCACTGTCCTCAATGCATTGATCCAGGGATGTCTTTAATCCTTCAATTATCTTTTCTCTCATTACAGGATTTGAACTTAGGTATAAAGTTTCCTGGATGGAACGGTAATCTTCATCGGAAAGCATAACCACATTACCGGACTTGCCGGTGATATAGACAGGCTCATGGGTTTCCCTGACTTCTTCCATTAACTTAAAAAATCTTTTTCTCGCCGTCGTCGCGTTTATAATGGTCACCGGAACAACCTCCCCCTAAAGTACATCTTTATGTACATATTAGCCTGATCATAACCCTCTGTCAAATCTTTTTTAAATAATGATTGGCCTTAAACATTGACAAGAACAAACTTGCGTATTACACTGTAATGCAGAGGTGGTATCTATGTTAAACGTTAG
>PXBM01000093.1 GCA_003566935.1 Syntrophomonadaceae bacterium
ATATCAGGACCAGATCCATGATAATCTTTACCGGCAATTTTGTCAATTTCGTCTAGAAAAACAATTCCCAACTGTTCCGCTCTTTTTAAAGCATCACCGGTAACAGCATCCATGTCAATCAGTCGCTGCGCTTCTTCTTGCTCCAGTATTTTTCTGGCTTCAGCAACACTGACTTTGCGTTTCTTCTTCTTCGGGGGAACAATATTACCAAGCATATCCTGCAAATTAATACCCATTTCTTCCATACCCTGACCAGAAAAAATATCCATCATCTGAGGCTTGCGTTCTTCCACTTCAATTTCTATCATCTGCTCTTCGAGTTCGCCGTTGATATACCGCTCCCTGACTTTACGCTGTTCTTCTTTAGCCCGCTGCAAGCGCTCTTCAAAAGTAGTCTCATCTGCACTGTTTCCCGCTTCTTCCTGCACAGGGTTAGCCTGGAAAAGAAAACCCAACGGGTTAGCCGAGCGCTTTTTCCTCTGAGGCAGGGGAGCAATTATTTCAACAATCCGGTCATTGGCATTTTTAATAGCCTTATCCTTAACTACAAGCATCCGCTCGTTTTGCACAATATGGACAGCAGTTTCGACCAGGTCGCGAATCATTGATTCTACATCGCGCCCAACATAACCTACCTCGGTAAATTTCGTAGCTTCTATCTTGACAAAAGGGGCATTGACCAGTTTGGCCAGGCGCCTCGCTATTTCTGTTTTACCAACCCCGGTTGCACCGATCATTATGATGTTCTTTGGAATAATTTCTTCCTGTAAATCTTCAGGCAGTAGCTTCCGGCGATACCTGTTTCTCAGGGCTACAGCTACGCAGCGCTTTGCATCCTCCTGCCCGATTATATAATAATTCAGTTGATCAACTATTTCACGTGGTGTCAGTTCCTCAGTTGACATTAACAAACAACCCTTCTTCTACAATTCTTCAAGTATTATCTGATCATTGGTGTAAATACATACCTCTGATGCTATTTTCAACGCTTCTTCGGCAATTTTACCGGGAGATAGCTCTGTATTACGCATTAAGGCCCGGGCAGCCGATAAAGCATATGGCCCCCCTGAACCAACAGCAGCTATTCCATCATCTGGCTCAATAACTTCACCGGTTCCTGATATCATCAGCAGCCCATCTTTACCGGCTGCTATCATCAGCGCTTCCAGTCTTCTCAAAACCCGGTCTGTACGCCACTCCTTTGCCAATTCAACGGCAGCCCGAACCAGGTTGCCCTGGTAACTTTCAAGTTTACCTTCAAACTTTTCGCAGAGAGTGAGCGAGTCTGCGGCAGCACCGGCAAAACCTACAACAACTTTATCCCCATAAAGCCTGCGTACTTTTTTGGCGCTGTTCTTTATGATTGTATTATTGCCAAAAGTAACCTGGCCGTCTCCTGCCACAGCAACTTTTTCACCTTTTTTTACTGCAACTATCGTTGTTGCCTGAATCATATTCTTGCCGCCTTTTCATCTACGTGGAAAAGTTGATCTGTAAACTTCGCTCAACCTTTCCCTGGAAACATGAGTATAAACCTGGGTAGTTGATAAACTGACATGTCCCAAAAGTTCCTGAACCACTCTAATGTCTGCACCGGCATCTAACATGTGTGTTGCGAAAGAATGCCTTAAAGAATGGGGTGTGATACCTATCTTATGGGAGACCCTGCGGATATATTTTCGAAAATTATCCCGAAATCCGCGATCACCAATCGGTTTCCCCCACTTATTTAGAAATAGTTCTCTGAACTGCCGACCCTCTTTTTCGCGGGTTTCCAATTCAGGACGGGCATTTTTCATATAATCACGCACAAGGCCCGCTGCAATTGTCCCTATTGGCACAATTCTTTCTTTTCTGCCTTTGCCATAAACTTTGACCAGCCTGTCTTCCAGCTGTATGGAATGAATATCTAACTTAACAAGTTCGCTTATCCTTAAACCTGAAGAATAAAGCAATTCAAGCATCGTTCGATCACGAAGTCCCAATGCAGTGCTACCGTCAGGAGCTTCAAGCAGAGCAGATACCTCATGATAATAAAGGAACCTGGGCAGTTTTTTTTCCTGTTTCGGCCGGGCAACTGTAGACCACTTTGCCCCGTTTACAAAACTTTCCTGCTGTAAAAAAAACAAAAAAGATCGCGTCGCAGAAAGCTTGCGCGCAATAGTACTTCGAGAATATCCTTTATTCCTTAACTCTGCCAGAAAGCGGCGCAATGTCTGGTGATCTGTTGCCTTCAAAGCTTCTTCGCTATCACCTTCCAGTTCAAGAAACTGCAGGATATCATTCCTGTAAGCCTGCATCGTTAAAGGCGATGCATTTTTAAGATCATATAGATGGACTATATACCGTTCCAACCAGTCATATACTGTCACATCGCAACACCAATAATATCCTAACATAACTAATTTGCTTGTGCAAGCAAATAGCGTTGTTTTTTAAAAAATTCCACCTATTCAAACTCAATTCTCTGAAACAGCTATTCTTAAATGTAAGATATTATTGACCGAAAATATTTTATCATACTTTCTCAAATTCGGGAAAAATATTTACCAGGTGTCTGGCGAATGGTTTTCTTTAATTCGAGGGACAATAATAAAGCAGTAACCTCAGAAACTTTAAGTTTACTTTCCTGGATAATCTTATCGATATGCATAGGCTGATAAGGAATAGTATTTAATAAAGTTTTTTCTTCTTTAGTCAAGTTGTTTTCTATAAAATGCATCTCCAGCTGCTGACCGTTTTCCCGGTTTTCAGCTAGATCAATATATAGTTCCTCCAAAATATCTGCAGCTGACTCGACCAAGCGGGCTCCTTCCTTAATCAGACGGTGTGATCCACGGCTGTAGGGACTTCCAATGTTTCCAGGAACAGCAAAAACCTCGCGATTCTGTTCCAGGGCAAAGTTTGCCGTGATAAGAGCGCCACTTTTTGCCGTTGCCTCAACTACCAGCGTTCCCAGTGATAAACCACTGATTATCCTGTTGCGCTGTGGAAAATGTGCAGGCAGGGGAGTTGTCCCGGGAACAAACTCACTGACAACAGCTCCATTATTTGCTATTTGCTCCATCAGCTCTTTGTTCTGAGGGGGATAACAAATATCTACCCCGCAGCCTAATACGGCAATGGTATAACCTCGACTATCCAGCGACCCTTTGTGGGCTGCTGTATCAATACCCAGGGCCATACCGCTCACAATTGATACACCATTCTCCGTTAATTCAGAAGCCAGTTTATTGGCTGCTTCACGCCCATAAAAAGTACAGCGTCGGCTGCCAACAATAGCTATTGCTGGCCTATCAATTTCTGCCAGGGAGCCACGGTAGTATAAAAAAGGCGGGTGGGATATCTCTTTAAGTAAAGCAGGATATTCCGGACATAATGGTGAAACACATTTGATTCCTTTAGCCTGTTGCTCTGACCAGGCTTTCCAGGGGTCGATTCTTAACCGCTCATTTTGCAGCTGTTTACACCCGTCAGGAAAATTCAAAGCAGTGTTCAATTCAGCAGGAGAAGCGTTCCAGGCATTTTCTGCTGATTCAAATTGATGCAGCAAAACAGGGATACGCCTTGCGCCAAGCATGGAAATAGAGTTTAGTGCGTTATAGTAGATTAGATCATTTTTTTCTTTATTCATCGCTTAGCAGGTCTCAACCGAGAGAAGTTACTCCCTCCCCTTTCAACTGTTCCAAAACATCTTTTGCCTCTGCAAATTCAGGAAGTTTGCGGCACAGCAAACCATATTCAAGACTATCGACCAGGGCAATCCAGCTGGCTTCAATAATGTTTGGCGATACTCCGACAGTACCCCAGGTTTTGTGATCATCACTCGACTGGATTAATACTCGAACCTGGGCACCTGTACCATCTACCCCATCAATAACACGAACTTTAAAGTCAACTAACTTGATCTTTTTCATGGCCGGGTAGAAACCCTCTAAGGCCTTACGCAGTGCATTGTCAAGAGCGTTTACAGGACCGTTACCTTCAGCAGCGGTGTGAACCTGTTCATCTCCCACACGAACTTTTATTGTAGCCTCGGAATACAGCTGGCCGTCCTCCCTTTTTTCAATGATCATTCTGAAGCCTTCAAGCTTGAAAAGCGGAGTATAAGCTTTCATCATTTTTAATATAAGCAGTTCAAAGGAACCTTCAGCGCCTTCAAACTGGTACCCGTAATGCTCCATTTCTTTAATCCGCTGCAGGACTGAAGCAATCTCCGGTCGGCCTTTATTAAGTTTAAGCTCATTATTGCTGGTTTTTAAGCTAATACTGCTCCGTCCGGCCAGTTCCGAAACCAGGATCCGCCTTTTATTGCCTACTAGTTCCGGCAGCGCGTGCTCGTAGGTTTCCGGCTTTTTACTTACCGCATCAACGTGAACACCGCCTTTATGCGCAAATGCGTTAAATCCTACATAGGGCTGCTGATCGGCAGGAGCGATATTGGCCAGTTCGGCAACGAATCTTGAAAGAGCGGTTAAACTTTTCATTTGCTCTTCGGAAACTACCCTATAGCCCATCTTCAACTGCAGATTGGGCATTATGGTGCAAAGGTTGGCATTACCGCAGCGCTCACCATAACCATTTATAGTGCCCTGGACCTGGGTTACTCCCTCACGAACCGCAAGCAGCGAATTTGCAGTTGCCATACCGGCATCATCATGGACGTGGATTCCCAGGGATGTATTTGCTGTCTCTTTTACAGCAGTTAAGATGGCAGGCAATTCCCAGGGCATCAATCCACCATTGGTGTCGCAGAGAACCAAAACATCGGCACCGCCTGCAGCAGCTGCTTTTAGGGTATCGAGAGCATATTCTGTATTGGCCTTGTAGCCGTCAAAAAAATGTTCCGCATCAAAAAAAACTTCCCGCCCCATTGATTTCAAGTAGCTTATCGTGTCTTTGATCATAGCCAGGTTCTCATCCAAAGTTGTCTTTAAGGCATCGCGCACATGAAAATCCCAGCTTTTGCCAAATATTGTTACTGTTTCCGTGCCTGAATTAACCAGGGCCTTAATATTCTGGTCTTCTTCTGCTGCAACTCCGGGTCTGCGGGTACTGCTAAAAGCACAGATCCGGGAATTTTTAAAATTGATCTTAGAAGCGCGTTTAAAAAATTCTATATCTTTCGGATTTGAGCCTGGCCAACCGCCTTCTATATATTTAAGACCAAACTCATCAAGCTTTTCGGCAATTTTAAGCTTATCGGATACGGAGAGGGAAACACCTTCCCGCTGAGATCCATCACGTAACGTGGTATCGTATATATCTATATTCCGCATACCTTTCCCTCCGCTTGCACAATAAAATCAATATAATAAGATGTATTATACTATAAGGGTTTATGAAGTGTCCAATTGTTTTAAAATGTGCTTAGAAACCGCTATCATAGTTAATCAGTTGGTAACACTCAGGCGGCAGTTCCCTCAAGAATAATGAGGGACCTTCTGATACTGCCCCGTAGGAGCGGTAATCCTCACGATAAGTGCTAAGGTAAAGGAAACGGCGAGCCCTGGTTGCCGCAACATAGAAAAGGCGGCGCTCTTCATCAAGGCTTTCACTGTCAGCCCTCTGGCCGGGAAAGTGCCCCTGGTTCATGCCGATAATAAATACTGCATCCCATTCCTTGCCCTTGGCGCTGTGAATGGTAGATAGGGTTAATTGTCCATCGCCTTTATGTTCAGCCGCGGTGGTGTCGGCAAAAACCGATTCTTCCAGGGCCAGAGATTCAAGGAAGTCTGCCAGGCTTTCAAACCTTTCTGCATAAATCATCAGTCTTTCCAACCCACGCAGCCTTTCATCGTATTGATCGGGGTAATTTTGCCTGAGCATGTAATCGTAGTTTAGTTCCAGCACTGATGATATAAGGTGCGGCACACTCTCTTCCCTGTTCTTGTAGACTGCACCGAGGACAATCATTAAATTATCCCATCCCTTTTTACCGCGTGATGGGCTTTCCTTATCTTCAAGGGCGGCCAATAGAGGGTTCTCGTAACCTTTCAGTTTAACCCAAAGCTTGTCAAAGCCGGCTGGGCCTAATCCCTGCTGAAGAACTGAGATGCGCCTCCAGGAATTCTCGTCACTTGGATTATATATTACTTTCAGGTAGGCCAGGAGATCTTTGATGTGCGCTTTCTGAAAAAACTTAACTCCCCCGTAAGTTTTATAACTAATACCTTTTCGGGATAATGCGAATTCTACCTCCGGGGTCAGGTAAGAGCTGCGGTACAGCACAGCAATTTCATTCAAAGAGACACCATTATTCTGCAGTTCCCAGATACTTTGCAGGACAAAAGAAGCCTCCTGCCGGGCATCAAATACTTTTGCCACAGCAGGCTTAGCACCTGGTGGATTGGTCGAAAACAGTTCTTTATGCAGCTGCTGCCGATTATGCCTGATTGAACAGTTGGCCAGTTCGACAATTTCCGGGGTGCTGCGGTAATTTTGCTCCATCCGCACAACCTGGCAGAGAGAGTAACGTTCTGGGAACGATAAAATATTACCGATATCGGCATAACGAAAAGCATAAATTGATTGGGCATCATCTCCAACAACACAGATCGAAGCTGATCCGGCAAAAAGGTCTATCAAGCTGGCCTGAATAACATTTGTGTCCTGAAATTCATCTACCAGGACATGCTTAAAACGCCTGCGATATTGCTCAGCCACCTGGGGATTTTTTTCAAAAAGGTCAAGCCAACAGAGCAGGAGATCATCAAAATCAAATGCATTGCTTTCCTGCTTCCTTTTCTCGTAAAGCTCTGCTGCATTTTTTACCACATCAAGGTATTCAAGACGATAGGGGTAATCCTCTTCCATCACATCTTTTACGGGCATGGCTGAATTTCGGGACTGGCTGATTATTCTCCCCAGTAAGCTGCGTTTCATGATTAGCTTCCTGTCCTCATCGTCTATAGACATATCAGAGAGGATCTGTTTTAACTGAATCCTGGTATCATCTTCATCAAATATTGTAAAGTTTGGTGTCCTGCCAGCCAGGGCAGCATGCTTTCTTAAAATACGGGCCCCAATACTGTGAAAAGTGCCGGCCCACAGGTTATAGGGGAGGTAACCAAGTAATCCTTCCAGGCGTTCCTTCATTTCACCGGCAGCCTTGTTGGTAAATGTCAATAAAAGCAGCTGCTCCGCTTGAACCCCGCTTTTTATTAAATGTGCAGCCCTGTAAATCAGGGCTCTCGTTTTTCCTGAACCCGGACCGGCCAATCCAAGCAGGGCAGAATCCTCACTGGTCGCAAATTCAAACTGGGCCGGATTCAGCTCATGTTTGAGTAATTCAATCCATTCCGGTTCTGTAGAAATATGTCTGCTATGAATATTATCACTGCTCAATTAATTAGTTTCCTTTCTAGTTTTATGCTGTGCGGATCATAACATATTTTTGGCACCAGAACCACCATTTAATGCCTCTAATTACTGGACAATCAGAATTGATTGGGATAAGATTAATGGTAAATTATCAGTGCTGCTTTTACTGCATAATACTCTTTTTTAGGGTGACGCCATTGTTAAATGATGTAAAAGAAATATTAATGGAAGTGGTCCAGGCTATTGTGCCAATTGTTGTTGTTATATCCCTGATCCAGTTTTTTATTATCCGTACCCCCATTGAGCTATTCTGGCAGTTTATGGCCGGAGCTCTCATGGTTACGGCAGGGCTTTTTCTATTCCTGGTCGGTGTCAGGGTTAGTCTTTTGCCTATCGGCGAACTAATCGGTTCAGAAGTTACCTCCCGTGGCTCGGTA
>PXBM01000285.1 GCA_003566935.1 Syntrophomonadaceae bacterium
AAAAGCTCCTGGTATCAAATCACAGCAATGCTGTCCTGGTCAACCCTTATATCGAGCTTCCCGAGAAAGACTTTAAAGCAGAACTGAAAAACGGCCGCGTTAAAAGGATTGGCATAGATATCTTTAGCGAAGGAAGCGTTTTTTTGGTTCCCATTTACAAGCTGACCCCGGCCACTTTTTCGGCGTGGTTGGAGGAAATGAAAAGGTTTGCAGAAAAGGGAGAATTAAAGGTTTATGCAGAAAATGCCTTGAACAAATTGCTGGGTGATCTGACCCTTCATCCGGTTGAATACAGGGAGGAGTTCTGCACGGAAATTGACGACCTTGAAGACCTATCCAAAGTCCGGAGATACCTGGCAGGAAATTATGATCCAGGAGGGATCAGCTGATGCGCTACGACCGGCAGTGGTCATTTCATAACCCCGTTAAAGTAACCTTTGGCCCGGGGATAACCAGCGCTTTAGCTGCCCCGGCTTCTTGCGAAAGGGGTGCATATTTTACTTCTCCAGGATTCACCGAAAGAGGGTTGACTGATAAACTGGCCGCTCTTTTCAGCGGATGCAACCTGGATATTATCGATGATGTAAGACCAAACCCCGGCATTACAGATGTCGAAGCATACCGAGCCCGGCTGCAGGGACGGGGCATTCAATTTGTAGTTGGCGTGGGCGGAGGAAGCGTGCTGGACACGGCCAAGGCATTAAGCTATCTGCTTAGTATTGAGGATCCCGGCTTTTCGCTGCGAACTCATTTTAACGATAAAGAAAGCCTGCCGGATAATCGGCCCCTTCCGTTAATCGCAGTCCCCACAACAGCGGGCACCGGAAGCGAAGTAACTCCTTTTGCGACGATCTGGGACATGGCTGAAAAGAAGAAACATTCCCTGGCCCGCCCGGATCTATTCCCGGCTGCGGCCCTGCTTGATCCGGAACTGACCCTTACCCTGCCCCGCGAGATTACCGTTACCACCGCCCTGGACGTTCTTTCCCATGCCCTGGAATCGGTCTGGAATCACAACGCCAATCCCGTTACTATTGGCCTGGCAGCCCGGGCTATCGATATTTTTCTGTCCACACTGCCATGTCTGCTTGACGATCCGCAGAACCTGGATTACCGCTCGAAAATGCTTACCGCCAGTCTGTTTGGCGGGTTGGCGATCAGTTCCACCCGTACGGCCTTGGCCCATTCTATATCATACCCAGTTACAGCTGTCCTGGGAGCGCCCCACGGACTGGCCTGCGGTTTTACCCTTCCGGCCCTGCTTGAATTTAACCTGCAGGGTGATCAAGAAGGTCACCTGGAAGCGACGGCTTCAATGGCCGGTTGTGGTTCAGCGGGAGCGCTGGCTGAAAAAATCAGGGCAGTATTTAAGGAAGCGGGAGTTGGCGAACTGATGGCCAGGTATGAAATGACCAAGCAAAATATATTGAAACTGGCACCGGAAATGTTTACTCCTGAAAGAGCCGGAAATAACATGCGCGCTCCCGATCTTCAGGACCTGGAAAGAATCCTGTCCGCTTCCTCGCTCTAAGCTGTCCTGACAAGAATGTACTGAACCGGCAGTTACTATCTCCTCAATTTTTCGGAGATAACCAGGACAAGTTGGATCAAGTAAGCCGTTGCAGTAAGTAGTAGCCCCAGCCCGGCAAAAGCGACGTGAATATCCGTAAAAACAGCCAAGGCGCAGCTATAGACGGTTGCCGTGATTTCAGGGCCGGCCAGAAATGATAAGCCATAGGGCTCAAGCGCACCAGGCGCGTAGCTTAGCGCAGCGCTTTCCATTTGCGTCCACAATAGGTAGAGGCTCAAACCGGACAGGAACAGCCCAGAGCCAAGCCATTTGAGGCCGGGTATTACGCCAAAGAGAATCAGGGAGAAGGGCAGCAGCAGGCCGATCAGGAGATAAGGGGTTAATTGCAGTTCCGGTCCGGCGCTGCGGATGGCGTTTATGGCTGTTTGTTCTTTCACGTCCAGTTCGGACACAGAAGTCAGTTCGATAATAGTAATTTCTTCCGGGAGATCGAACTTTTCAATAAATACGGTCGGGTCGGGCGCTTCTATTCCAAGTTTTTCCAGCTTAGCGTAGCCGGGATAGGCTCTCCACTGCCGGCGCATTTCCCGTTCAAATACGGCCTGCTTTTCTTCTAAAGAAAATTTTACGACAAACTGTTCCCGGTCTCCCAGTACGAAATCAACACCGTCGGCCAGCGTCGTTTCGATCTTCCCTTTAAGCCATTCTTCGTCAATAGCGGAGGCAAGGGCTTTCTCGACCATTGGAATATCGGACAGCGCTATGGATACCGGCCGGTCGCTTTCCATTATGGCATACTCGATAAGCATAACCCGCACTTCATCTTCCAGCCTTACTTCCTGCAGGGAACAGCGGTAAAATTCGTTATCATAAAGGGTTTTGTGCAGGCCAATACCGAGCTGGCTGAGCCAGCCGGCGAAAATTGTGCCGATTATCATAAGGACAACTGCAGCGTAACCGGGGATGGCGGGCTTTTTGGGAGCCCCGGGATCAGTCATTGGGTTCACCGCCTCCGGATCGGCGTGGTTCAAATAATTCATTAATTATTTCTTCGTTCCGGGCCGGATCGGTTTTCCAGTAAGTGACTTCGTCAATGTCAATAAAACGGCCCGGAAGCACCTCCTTTTTGAGGTCTTCCCCGGAAAGATCTGTAAAGGAATTGGCCAGGCTGACACCTGTCATGATATCGAGATTCGTCTCAACCTGGTCCCAGGTCACTACGCCAAGAAAGAATAGTTCTTCCAGGGGCAGTTCACTGATTTTCATGACCATTGCTTCCAGAAAACGCTGTTGACGTCTGACCCTGTCGACATCTCCCATCGGGTCCCGGCGGGCCTGAATTACCGCAAAGGCTTCGTGCCCGTCAAGTATCTGCTCTCCGCCCTCAAGGTAAAACCCTTCAAAGACAATGTCCCGGTCCACGTAAAATTCGATGCCTCCCATGAGGTCAACGACATTCCTGAAGGCAGGGTAATCAAAGCCGACATAGTAATCTATCGAAACGCCGGTAAAATCTTCAACTGTTTCCACCAGCAGTTCGCTGCCCCCGAAAGCATGAGCTTGGTTGATCTTGGTCCGGTAGTGGCCAGGGATAGAAGCCAGGGTATCGCGGGGAATTGACAGCAGGGCGATCTCCCTGCTGCCGGGGTAGATGTTAGTCAGGATGATCGTATCGGCATTGCCATTGTCTTCACGTTCCTGTCTGCCTACCCAATCCCCCGCATCGACACCGTAGATCAGCAAAGTGACAGGGTCCTCGGGTTGGTCTTCATTTTTTTCATCCGGGGTCGGCCTAAGCTCTTCTTCCTGGTCGCTTAAATTATAGGCCATAACCTGTATATGCCTGAACAGGTCATATAATTGGTATCCTGTATAGGCAGCCGTCCCTAAAATCGCTGCTGCCAGAAGCAACAATAAATATTTTCTCGCTGTCCGGTAAAAGGTCATAATTAGCATACTTTCCAGATATTATTATTTTTCTAATGTACTACTTTGCTATTAAAGTCAGGATAAAAGCAAAAGATTGCAATATTTTTTTCATCATTCCTGTTCAGAAAGGCCAAGCCTGCTAAAAACTAGTGGCGCAATTAAGGTTACCCAGAGTCCACCTAAAAAGTAACGGATAAACCCAAGGAATGTCACCGCTGAAGGAAGCACTCCGCCCAGGCCGACAATAATGCCAAATAAAACAAGTACGCCGATAATGATTTTTATAAGCTGTTTGCCCAGGGGTCCTTTAACTGTTGTTTTGATCTTCTCTTTTTCAATTATATAGCCAAAAGAAGCACCAGACAAATAGCCTAAAATCTTCGGAGGATCTACACCCGGTAATACTAATACCAGGAAAAGCGGAACCGCAAGCGAAAGCACGAGCAGCAGGGGCATAGAAAATTTATCCAGCAAACCTTTTTCATAAAGCATATTACTCAACCAAAGGAAAACCAGTAGAAAAGGTATGCCAAAAGCAAAACCACCCAGGATATCGCCAAAAAAGTGATAGCCAAGAACCATCCTTGAGAATGCAACCAGGGCAATAATGGCAACAGCCCAGATCCAGAACCCCCTGCTCCTAAAGCGCACTGCCATGTAGCCCCAAACTGTAATTGCAGTCAGGGTATGACCGCTCGGAAAAGCATAGCTACCTTCCGGATGCGTGACTCCTTCAAGGGGTGGCCGCTCCAGCAGGGTAATATCTTTGATCAAGTTGCTGTATGTCGCTGATGAAAGCAGGATAAATGCGGTCCAAAAACCGAGACTTTTATTGACACACCAGATTAGCACACTAAAAAAGACCATGAAAAATTCATCATCACCCAAGAAAGTTATCGCCCGGAAAATATACTCTAAGATACCTGCCTGTAAGACCTGGAGAGCTGAAATCATCTCTACACTTCGGGTAAGCGGCCAGGCCAGGATTAGAAAAGCTGCAGATAAGAAAGCTACAGCAAGCCATACTTTTAATGCAAGAGCGTCTTTTTTCGGATCATCGGAGAAAAAAGGTCGTTTCACGGGATAAATATTCATCTAATTATTCCTCCTCATCTATTTGGAATGAACCGGCTTCAAATTCTTTTTGCAATCTTTTTGCCTCTTCTAAGAATGGCTCAGGCACCATAACCTGCACTTCCACTGCCAAACCGCCAATAACGCGCATTGCACCGGTATAAGGACTGCTGTCGGCTTTAATGGCTGGTATGCCCCGATCCTGCAAAAACCCACAAATAATATCAGCTTCAACATCATTGGAAGCTTCCAGTAATACAATCCAGTTGTTGTCCATATTATCCATAAAACTTTCCCCTTTAAAAATTAATTTTAACACGAGAAGGATAAAATCGAGTCTTCCCTACAACTTAAGCTCTTAAACACTATTTCTTTTTGTAACTGCACAGCCTTTTTACTAAAAATGAGAAACGATCAGCGAGCGCAGTTTTATTAACCGGCTCCAAAGTATCATAGCAACATTGATTTTATAGTTAAGTTCGTTTTCCACTATGTTTAATCCTGCCTGTTAATTTGACGTATATGGCGGGTCCGATTATGATTAGGACAAGTTTGGCGGAGAGGACCGGATAGATATGATTATCACGAAGGAAATGTTAACAGCCGCCGCCCTGCAGGCAGGTGTCACGGAAATTGGAGCGGCTCCTGCCGACCCGCTGATAGAAATGAAGGAAAGACTGGACCGGCGGCTGGCTGAAAATAGAACTACACCTTTTGAAGAACAGGACCCGTCAGCACGCCTTTCACCAGCAGGCCTCCTGGATAGCTGCCGCAGCATCATTACCCTGGCATTGCCATATACACCACCAGGCAATCATATCCCTCCAAAAGAAAGCAACCTTTATGGCAAGGTGGCCCGCTGCGCAAGGTCAATAGACTATCACTTCATTATCGAAAAAAAAGCCGGCGAGGTTGTCGAAGCTTTAAAAAAAATAACAGAAACGAGTTTTAAACATAAAATGCTGGCCGACCGCAGCCCCTTGCTGGAAAGAGAGCTGGCCCGCAAGTCAGGCCTGGGCCTGGTTGGTGAAAACTGTACCCTGATTAACAGCCGCTATGGATCTTATACTGCACTGGCCACAATTCTGGTTGATAATTACACAGAACCTGGCCCGGCAAATAATGAAAAATGTCTCAGCTGCGGGCGCTGCCGCGAGGCCTGCCCTACAGGTGCTTTAATTGAGCAATATACCATTAACCCTCACCGCTGTATTTCCTACCTGAACCAGGCCGGCGGCCCGGTTCCGCTTAAAATGCGCTCGTTGATGGGCAGGCACATCTACGGATGCGATCTCTGTCAGGAAGCCTGCCCGCTCAACGATAAAGCCGAAATTTCACCATATCCTGAATCAGCTTTCGTTTTCTTCCCTGCTTATCCCCTATTGCTCCCGCTTCTACAGATAACCCGTAAGGAATATGAACTGACTGTAGGCCTTTCCTCGGCCGGATGGCGGGGTAAAACTATTTTGCAGCGAAATGCAGTGATTGCCCTGGGGAACTGTAACGATTCTGATGCAGTAAAACCGCTATCTTTACTGCTGGAAAATGATTCACGCCAGCTGATCAGGCAGCATGCCGCCTGGGCACTGGGCAGAATTGGTGGAGATAGGGCAGTGTTTGCCCTGGAAAAATCACGCTTAAAAGATCCTGAGGAAGTAGTGAAATATGAAGCGGAACAAGCGCTTGCTTTCAGAGATGAGCATACAAAAAGTTAAGGCCTGGTTTGTCCTGATCCTGATATTATATATTTAAGTGATGTCAGCGCCTGCAGGCCCATCGGGCCGCGCACGTGAAGTTTCTGAGTGCTGATACCCATTTCTGCCCCGAGCCCAAACTCATAACCGTCGGTAAAACGAGTAGAAGCATTGATATAAACCGCAGCTGAGTCGACCCGGTCGGTAAATTCCTTTGAATTTGAATAGTTCTCTGTAATTATTGCTTCAGAGTGGCCCGTCCCATAATCACTGATATGGTTTACAGCTTCATCCAAATCACTGACAACTTTTACGGCCAGGATTAAATCCAGGTACTCGGTTCGCCAATCATCTTCCCGGGCAGGGATGACAGGCACATAAGCAGCATATTCAACCGTAAGGCTGCAGCCTCTTATCTCAACTCCGGCATTTGATAAGGAAGTAAGGACTGCAGGAATAAAGTTGACTGCTACTTTTTCGTGAACAAGAACGGTTTCCACGGCATTGCAAACGCCGGGTCTCTGGATCTTGGCATTTAAAACTATTTGCCGGGCCATTTCTAAATCTGCATACTCGTCAACATAAATATGACAGTTGCCCTCACCGGTCTGGATTACAGGGACTGTAGCATTTTCAACAACTGTATTGATCAGGGACGCCCCTCCCCGGGGAATTACCAGGTCGAGATAACCGTTGGCTTTAATTAAATCACTTACGGCAGCACGCTCTGTATCTTCGATTAAAGAAACCGCACCGCAATCAAGATCATGTCCGGCCAGGACTTGATGAATGATCTCAACCAGAGCCTTATTGGATTGGATCGCCTCCGAACTGCCCCGCAAAATCACGGCATTACCGGCTTTTAAAGCCAGACCGGCAGCATCTATGGTCACATTGGGACGGGCCTCGTAAATAATTCCGATAACACCGATGGGCACGCGCTGCAAACCAACCTGAAGACCATTAGGACGTTTCCACATTCTTACTACTTCACCGACAGGATCTTCCAGGGCAGCAATATCGCACAACCCTGTGGCCATATCGCCAATCCTGGCAGGTGTTAACAGCAGGCGATCATGGAAGGCATCACTAAAACCATTTTTCTTTTCAAGATTTTCAAGATCTTTCTTGTTGGCGCTAA
>PXBM01000272.1 GCA_003566935.1 Syntrophomonadaceae bacterium
AAATAGATGCCTGACCGGTAGCGCTCTGTGGCAAACCATTAACACCCATTACAGCATCAAGGTCAATAAGCGAAGCATCATCGCCATTAAAACCGGCTGCCTCAATGGTGAGATCTGCCCCATTTAACAGGCTTGAAATTCCGGGAGTTTTATTATCTGCAAAAGGGTTCCCCGTCTCATTTGGACCAAGGCCTATTCCATCAACAAATATAAAAAGCAGGCGCAAGTTAATGCCTCCGTCTTATTCCTCTGTTTCATCACCTGGAGCATCATTATCAGGATCTTCTCCTGGTTCCTCGAACTCGAAGTCTTCAGGGTCAAGTTCAACTTCCCACTCCTCCGGACGCTCACCCAACACCACTTCAACTTCTCTTCTATCTCCGTCACGGTAAAATGACACGACCGTATTATCTCCGGGATAATACTCAAGCAGTCGATCAAAAAGCTGCGCTATGTATTGTATTTCCCGATCATCCATGGCTACAATAACATCTCCGGCTAGCAAGCCAACTTCTTCTGCAGGACTGTCCGGTGCAATCTCTAGAATTAAGACACCCTTATCAGGCTCAACTTCACTGTATAGAGGCCAGTCATCGATCACCACACCAAGATGAGGCCTGATAACCCTGCCATGCTCAAGGAGATCATCAGCCACTCTATTTACAGTGTTACTTGGTATGGAAAGCCCTATCCCTTCAACGCCCAGTAAAGAAATTTTTGCGGTATTGATCCCAATGATTTCTCCGTCAAGATTAACGAGTGGCCCTCCAGAGTTGCCGGGATTTACAAGCGCATCAGTTTGAACAAAGGAGTAGGCAAAATCACTACCGGGGAACCTGACCTGTCTATCAACAGCGCTGATTATACCTGCTGTAACTGTCTGCTGAAAATACCCAAGTGGATTTCCAATGGCGGCGACAGTTTCTCCGACTCTTAGCTGATCTGAATCTCCAAGCGACATCGCAGTTAAACCGGTTTCATCAATTTTAAGCAGAGCAAGGTCTGTTAATGTATCTTCTCCAACGACTTCCGCGTCATACCGTCCTTTATCGGGGAGCAGAATAGAAATACTGTCCGCACCTTCAATTACATGATGATTAGTTATAATGTAACCGTCTGAAGAAATAATAACACCGGAGCCAGACTCGGCAGGCTCCAACGATTCTTCACCAAAGCGGTTTACAAACACCTGCCTGCTAACCCCGACGACTGCAGGCATTATTTCTTCTATCACCTCAATAATACAGGGTGATGCAGCAGGCTGGAGCTCAGGGTCAGGCTCAGCCGCTTCTTCTTCGGGAATAGTTTCAACTTCCTCTTCAGCAACCGGGGGTTCAGTTACTTCAGGAGCAAGAAAGAAAACGAAAAGTCCGTATACGAGAGCAGCACCCACAAGAATGCCAAGCAAACCAAAAGCCAGGTAGCCAATTACCGACCAGAAACCTCCACGGTTTGATTTTTTATAATAATTGTTGTGTTCCATAAGATATACCTCCTATTAATACAGTGTAGCTCACGTAACTGATATCGTAAAGGGCTTCCGGTAAAAGCATAATAATCGACAATATTAAAGAGTTATCCAGAATGCAGGTTTAAAATACCATCATCAGTGGCCCGGTATATCTCTGCACCAAGCTCGATTAGCTTCTGTTCAAATTTATCGTAACCACGATCAACGTGCTCCACTGCACTGATCTGACTTTCTCCATCAGCGGTTAATGCCGCTATGATTAATGCAGCTCCGGAGCGCAGATCAGTTGCTGTAACAGGTGCTCCTGACAGCGGAACTCCACCCTCAATCAAAGCTGTTCGCCCTTCTACTTTAATCCTGGCTCCCATTCTTTTCAGTTCATCAACATGGTTAAATCGACCGTCAAAAACATTTTCTGTGATGACGCTTAATCCTTTGGCAGCTGTAAGTAATACCATGCCGGGCGGTTGGAGATCGGTCGGGAAGCCTGGGTAAGGAAAAGTTTTTAAATCAGAGGGCACAAGAGGAGAAACATATTCTACTGTAATTGATTCGGGCTCGACTTCAACCTTGCCCCCAATTTCAATAATTTTAGCTGTTATCGCTTCAAGGTGCTTCGGAATAACGTCTTCTACAGTTATTTTACCGCCCGTTGACGCAGCAGCCATCATAAAAGTGCCTGCCTCTATTCTATCGGGAATTACAGAATGTAGGGCACCATTAAAGCTTTTAACACCTTCAATTCTGATCACATCAGTTCCTGCACCTTTTACAGAAGCTCCCATAGCATTTAAAAAGTTTGCCAGATCAACAATTTCCGGTTCCTTGGCCACATTCTCAAGAATAGTTTTCCCTTCAGCCGCCGCTGCAGCCAGCATTAGATTTATCGTTGCTCCGATACTGACAACATCAAAATATATTCTCGCTCCGGTTAGCTTTTTGGCTGACAGCTTGATCATGCCATGTTCAATGTTTATGTCAGCCCCAAGGGCAGTAAACCCTTTTAGATGCTGGTCAATTGGCCTCGGACCAAGATCGCAGCCACCGGGAATAGGAACTTCAGCCTTCCCAAACCGGGCCAGAAGGGAGCCCATAAAATAGTACGACGCTCTCATCTTTTTCACCAGGTCATAGGCAGGAGCTATTTTTGTTAAGTTTCCAGGCTTTAATTCAATTGTTTCCCGGCCCCGCCGGCGGATTGAAACACCAAGATTTTCAAGTATGTTGATCATAGTTCTTACATCTGTTATATCAGGCAGGTTTTCAAGGGTTACCTTTTCTGGTGTCATAACTGCAGCGGGAAGCAGGGCAACTGCGGAGTTTTTCGATCCGCTTATTCTAACTTTGCCCGACAAGGTTGTTCTTCCCTTGACAATAAACTTTTCCATATTTACCTCCTGTAAGCTGAAATCTATCCTTATAAAAACTTACCTCTTATAATATAACTTTTTTTGCATTGATGGTAGCTTTTTTCTAGGGCAATTGTTCAGGCATAAAAGTATCATCCTCGATATTTCCGGTAAAAGCATTAACATAATGGTATATGTTTTCTCCAAGCTGAATTCTCCAAACAGGAGGAATTTCCCACTTTTCAGCCTCGTATTCTGCACTAAAGTATCCTAATTCAATGCCCTTTATACCCAACGGCTCATCACTTGGCCCCAGAAAATCAACAAGGTTAGTTAGTGCATCAGTTGCAGAGATTACTTCCATTTCTCTTGGTGGAACCCTTTCTACCGGATCCAGCCAGGATATTTCTATCAAATCAAGAACACCTGATCCCAAGTAAGCCTTTAAATTGCTGGCAAAAATGGGTGTTCCTTCTAACGATCTGTGGTAATTAAGAACAAGCATTTCTGAATCCGTAACTTCCATGCGGTCATATACTAATCCTTCCGGCATAATCAGTTCTTCACTAATAAATGACTCCAACTTATCTTTTAACTGCTCTTCAGCCAGCTCATTTCCATCGTCACTAAATTCAAGAGCGGGCTCAAATGTAATCCTGATTAAGCCACCCGGATAAACATAGGCTGTCTTGTTATCTACCTTGTATGCGGTAGCATTCTCCGCCTCTACAATTCTGGCGCCTTTTTTAATAAAGAGCTGTAAAATGTCGCCCTGAAAACCGACTGCAGGAGCTACAGTTAAAAAATCACCGACTTGTACCGAGCGATCCAGGGGGGTTTCCAGAAAGTAGTTATTCTCATTTAGGATAGTCTCTGCTTCCTGTATATCTTCTGCAGTAACAGCTACGTTTGTCAGGCGGCCAAAGTCAGGCCAGAAAAGGTGGTAGCCCAAAAAAATGTTTAGGCCGGTAAAGGCAATTATCAATATAGATTTGGCACGACCAAGATTCACAACAAATCCTCCTCCCTAAGAGGTTCCAATTCAAAGGCAGAAAGAATAAACTGTTCGTTATTAATAGTAATTACCCATACCGGCTTGCCGGTATAGCCCGATTGAGATGTTGTTATCGCATAACCAAGATAAATATCTTTAAGAATTATTGAGCTCGCTCTATCAGGAAACCCTTCCTGATATTTGCTTAAAGCTTTCTCAAGAGCCTCATTCCAGGAAGCTGCGGAGGTTAGCCCGTTTTCCGGGATAATTGGGTTTTCGACTTCAAAAAAGGACCTTGCATAATGAATCAAGCCATTATCATTAAACAATGCTCGTATCGATTGGCTTATAAGTATAGGGTACCCATCAAGGTAAGCTTGCCACTCTGCACTGTAATGAGTAGTATCCCCCCAACCTGACAGCTCCAGGGATTTAAGGCGCAAACTATCCGGCCAACCACCATGATAGCTGATCAAACTGCTGCTGGTAACAAGGGCTTCACTATAGGCTGATGTGGTTTGCCCTTCTTCAAGTCGGGGCGATGAATATTCCAGCCCGGTGTCTGTTAAACGCAGCCCCCTTTCACCATCGGTATAGATCAAACCTCCTTCTTTTTCCTCTATTACCCTGGCCATGCTGTAATCAACAAAGAAAGTTTTCAGAATTAAGTCCTGGTCTAATGTCTCGGGTCGTATGTTATACTCACTCATGAATACTGTTTCAACCGGCACATAAAGAGGTTCGACTATGCTTAGCTGAGAAAATCCATGATCTGCTAACAACTCCTCCGTCAAAAAAGCAGAAGCAAGTTTTTTGTCTGCCTGAATATTATCCAGTAGTGTAGCAAACTGCTCAGCTTTCCTGGGAGGCAGCAATAAGCTAAACTTATTATTTGATCCAGATAACACCAACCTGAAACTATCGTTAACAGTATATAAATCTACCTTTTCAATTTCACTGTAAAGCACTTCATTAAGCCATGGTTGATCTTCACCTACAGGCAGTTTAGGCTGCATATAATATGAAAGCAGATGCCTTGAGTCTAAAGGCAAATCATCTTCATCAATTAAAGCATCTAAACTGATCTGCTGCAGGGCAATTGACAGCAAACCCCACATTTCACCAAAATCAGGAGTGCTTTTTTTATAAACATAAAGCTCTTCTTCATTATGGAGTGCGATTTTTTTTGGCTCGACAACCCTCTCCAGTTCCCGTGGTTGTTCTACAACTATTCTTTCATATATATCCTGCTCTAAAACCTGAGCCGGTACTTGACCATACCAGAGCTGGTAAGTCAGTAAAAGACTTAAGCCAACAAGGATAAGAAGCAGTATGCTTTTAATTGTTTCGATCATGTTTTCATTCCTTATTTTTCGTTATAACGTGGCAGGGTAAAGTTTACAACAGTCCCCTGACCCTGCTTACTTTCAATCCAGATTGATCCGCCATGACTTTCTATAACCTTACGCGCAATAGACAGACCAAGGCCGGTCCCCCCGAAGTCACGGCTGCGTGTTTTCTCCACTCTATAAAAACGTTCAAAAACTTTTGGCAGATCTTCTTCAGGGATCCCGCTGCCGGTATCCTCAACAGAAACCTTGACAAGGCTGCCTTCATCAGAAGCTGTGATCTTTATAGAACCACTGGGAGGCGTAAATTTAACAGCATTATTCAGCAGGTTTGAAAATACCCGCATCACTTTATCCCTATCTACATATGCTATTGCACTGCCAGGCTCTATTTCAAGTGTTATTGCAGGAAATGAAACTCTAAGCTTTTGCCTCAACTGTTCAACTGCTTCATTTGCCAGCTTGTAAAGATCAACTTCGCTTTTTTGCCAGTGAGCCTGGCTTGCATCCATTTGTGAAAGGACAAGCAAATCTTTGACCATTGCTACCATTCGATCAGTCTCAACGGCGAGCACTTTTAGAAAACGACTCCTAACATCAGGCTCCTCTGCAGCTCCATCAAGCAGAGTTTCAACATAGCTTTTAACCGTTGCCAGTGGGGTCCTTAATTCATGCGAAACATCCGCCACAAACTCTTCCTGACGCCTGGCTAATTCACGTTCCTGGGTTATATCATGCAAAACCATCAGTGTCCCGTCCAACTTTCCTTTATCCACCTTGAAAGGAGCAATCTTAACTTCAAGTGTACAGTCTGGCATAGTACTGGAAACCTCTGCTTTCAACGGCTTTTGACGGCGAATAAACCTGCGCATTTCCTGAGAGCCGATCAGATTTCTCAGCAGGCTAAAACCTGAACGGTTTAATTCCGGCACTTTAAGCTTAAGGTTGCCAATCAGGCGCTGTGCTGCAGGATTAACCTGAATCAGGTCCCCTTTGCCATCAAGCGCAACAATACCATCACTCATGTTATTAATTATTGCCTCAACTTTGCTTTTCTCTGTAGACATTTCATTAATTGTAAAACTTAGCTGATCCGCCAGGTAATTGAAAGTTTCACCAAGGCGGCCAATTTCATCAGCAGTTTGCACTTTTATTTTACGGGAAAAATCACCACGGGCCATAAAGTTAGCCTGTTCGGTAACATCTCCGATAGGCAGAGTTATTGTTTTAGTTAGCACTATGCCCAGCAAAAAGCTAACAGCTAGAGCAAGAACAACTCCTGACAGTAAAATTGTTTTAACTTCATTGAGAGTATCATCAACTGACTGAAGGGATCCACTTAAGTAGATAACGCCAAAAGTATTTTGGTCATTGATTATGGGGTAGGCCAAATAATAGCGGCGCTCATTGTTTGCAGGATCATAGCGAATTTCGTCACTTAAATTACCAGCCAAAGCCCTGGTTATTTCATCCCTGATTAAGCGCCTGCCAATCATAGCTTGACTTCCGGATGTTCCAACAACATGGGCGAAATCATCAAGAATTATTATTTCCATTTCATGCAAGTCCCTGAATTCACGAGCAAGACGAATAGTATCTTCTTCAGCAAACTGCCTCTCTCCAAAACCGGGCTGCACAAATACAGAAAGCAGACGTGCCTGGTTTTCCAGGCTGTCCTTATAATTTCTCAGGTAATATTGCTCCAGTGATTGCACAAGGTAAACGCTGATTAACTGCAGCGAAAATAGAACAAGCATTATGTAAATAAATATTATTTTCCACTGGAGGCTGTTAAAAAACTTACCCCCGACTAAAGAAATAACCGACACCCCTTTTTGTATTTATATAATCAGGCTTAGCCGGATCTTTTTCTAGCTTTTCACGCAAACGGCGAACTGTGACGTCTACAGTGCGATCATCACCAATATAGTCATAGCCCCATACCTGGTCTAACAGCTGTTCCCTGCTGAAAACATAACCGGGCTTAAGCATCAAAAAGACCAGCAAATTAAACTCACGAAGTGTCAACTCAACCGGCCTGCCTTCATTATAGACCTGCACTTCATCACGATCTACTGTTATCTTTCCAACAATTATAGTTCCCTT